>DASXRA010000145.1:0-4446 GCA_036506855.1 Jatrophihabitantaceae bacterium | reverse complement strand
ATGTAGATCGCGGTGGGGAAGCTGCCGAGCACCGTGCCGGGCAGATCCGGCCCGGCGATCATGCGGCGCTGACGGGTCGGCGCGGAGGCTCGGAGCGCGGCGCGGGACATCATCGTCGCCGTCGCCATTCCGATCCTCCGGCCGTCCCTTCCCCCCGGCGGCCAGCGATCATCGACCGAGGCCCGCTGGCCGACGGTACCTATCGCGCGTAGCGTCTGCCGATGGTCACAGTTGCCAACGATCGGGCCGACCACATGCGTGATTTGCCAGCCGATCCCGGGCGGTACGGAATGCCCGTCCGGTCGCTGCTCGGCATCTCCAGCCTGCGCGGTGCGAGCGTGCTCGCCGGTGCGGCGGGTCTGGATCGTGAGGTCCGGCGGGTCAACGTGATGGAGGTGCCCGACATCCTGCCGTGGGTGAAGCCCCACGAGCTGCTGCTGACTACTGGATTTCCGCTCCGCGCCGCCAGTTCCGCGGGCGGTGCACTGAACCCCAGCGCGTTCTGCCGCCTGGTCACCGACCTGGACGGCCGCGGCCTGAGCGCGATCGCGATCAAGCTCGGCCGCTACCTCGACGAGCTGCCGCCGGCTGTGCTCGACGTGGCCGACAAGATCGGCATGCCGGTGCTGCGGGTGCCCGACGGCGTCGCGTTCGACGACGTGATCACCGACGTGTTCACCGAGCTCGTCGACCGGCAGAGCGGCGCGATGGCCCGGGCCGACGATCTGCACCGAGCGCTCGCGGCGATCGTGCTCGAGGGCGGCGACTTGCCGCAGATCGCCGACGAGGTGGCCCGCCTGCTCGACGCCGCAGTGCTGATCTGCACGCCGGACGGGCGCGTCCGGGCCGAAGGCGGCACGTCGCGCACACGCCACGCCCTGCGCGAGCTGCCGCTGTTCCACGACACGGGCCGCTTCCTGGTCGAGCAGCTGCGGCCCGGCGTCCAGGCACCCCCAGGCCTGCGTACCGGCGAGCTCGCGCTGGTGTCGATCGTGGCCGGGGGTACCGACCACGGCCGGATCGCCGCGTACCGCCCGGGCGGGTCGCTGCCGCCGCCGGGCGTGCAGGCACTCGAGCGCGCGGCCACCGTCGCCGCGCTGGCGATCACCAAGCAGCTCGCGGTGTCTGCCGTCGAGGACAAGTACCGCGGCGACTACCTGCGCGACGTGCTCACCGGCGACGCCGGCGACGCCGAGGCGGTCGTCGCGCACTGCACGTCGCTCGGCTGGGACGTCGGACGGCCGATGGTCGTCGTGGTCGCCGAGCTCGACCCCGAGGACATCCGCCGCCCGGCGGCGCCGGCACCGATCTCGCCGCGCTCGCCGCAGGAGCGCTTCACCGCCGCCTGGCAGCAGGTCGTCCGCTCCCGCGACAAGGCCGCGCCCGTCGTGGGGTTCAGCTCGGAAGTCGTCGCGCTGCTGCCCGTCGACGTGACCGATGACGGCGCCGATCCGAAGGAGGCCGTGAACCGGACGGTCGACGCGGTCGTCGCGTCGGTGGCCGGTGACCGCGGCGGCGGGCGCCGCTCGTTCTGCGCGGGCGTGAGTCGGCTGGTGGTCGACCCGTCCGGCATCGCGCAGGCCTATACCGAGGCGCGCAAGGCGGTCGCGGTCGGCCGCCGGGTGCGCGGACGGGGGAGCGTCTCGCACTTCGACTCGCTCGGCGTGCACCGGCTGCTCTCGCTCGTTCCGGATGCATCCGAGCTCCGCTCGTTCGCGACGGAGGTGCTGGGCGATCTGGCCCGCGACACCGCCGAGGCCACCGACCTGCGCCACACCCTGCAGACGCTCCTCGACACGAACCTCAACGTCGCCGAGACGGCGCGCGTGCTGCACTTCCACTACAACACGCTGCGCTACCGCATCGGCAAGCTCGAGCGCATCGTCGGGCCGTTCACCACCGACCCTCACCTGCGCCTGGACGTCGCCCTGGCCCTGCAAGTGATCGAGATGCGCGGCATCTGAGGCTCGCGCTCTCGCGCTGCGCTCCGGGGTAGCACCAACCCTTCGGGCATGCTTTGCTCTGCGTACCGCTACGCAACAGGGCGACCAGTGGGAGCGCCCCGCACGGATGGCGTTGCGCACAGGTACCACGGATGGCGTTGCGCACAGGTACGCAGAGCAAAGGGGCGCGACTGGCCACCGTCAGCCGAGCGCGCCAACCCTGTACTCGCCGTGTGCGACTGGCGGTTTTTGTCAACACTGCACCATGTGGGCGAACCGTCGCGCTCACTAGCGTCCGGTCACCGCGGATCCCCAGGAGGCCACGATGGCGGCATCTTCCACCCGTACCTCGGCCGGGCGTTCGTCGGCGACGGGGTCGGCACGGCCGTCGCCTCGTTCGTCGGCGGCTCGCCGACCACGACCTACGCCGAGAACATCGGCGTCATGGCCGCCACCCGGATCTACTCGACCGCCGCGTACTACGTCGCCGCGATCGTCGCGCTCCTGCTCGGCTTCTGCCCGAAGTTCGGCGCGGTCATCAGCGCGACGCCCGGCGGCGTGCTCGGCGGTATCACGCTCGTGCTGTACGGGATGATCGGGCTGCTCGGCACGATCATTGCGCTCGTCGGCTACCACGTCGTGCGCTGGCTGGCGCCGCCACACCTGCGCGAGGAGCCGCAGGCGGCGGGCCGCGCATATGAGGGCGGCGCGATGATCTCGACCGGAAAGGTCGAGACACCCGAAGGGGAGATATCGCCGTTCCACGTCGACGAGGGCGGGCCTCGTGGAGAATGACCCGGTGAAGCCTTCGGCCTTCGACTACTCGCGACCCGAGTCGCTCGACGAGACGCTTGACGTGCTCGCCGGGCTGGGCGAGGACGGCAAGGTGCTGGCGGGCGGGCAGAGCCTCGTCCCGTTGCTGTCCATGCGCCTGGCCGCGCCGCACCATCTGGTCGACATCAACCGGGTGAGCTCGCTGTCGTATGTCCGGTCCGGTGCGGACGGCGTGCGGGTCGGCGCGTTGACCAGGCATGCCGAACTGGAGCACGACGATTCGGCCGCGCAGGTGCAGCCGTTGCTGCGGCGGGCGCTGCGCCTGGTGGCGCATCCGACGATCCGCAACCGCGGGACGACCGTGGGCAGCCTGGTGCATGCCGATCCCGCGGCCGAGATGCCGGCTGTTCTCGCCCTGCTCGGCGGCTCGGTGCGGGTCGCGCGCTCGGGCGGCGAGCGGACCGTAGCGGCAGCGGACTTCTTCCTCGGGCCGCTCGAGTCGGCCGTCGAGGCGGGCGAGCTGGCCGTCGAGGCGTTCTTCCCTTCCTTGCCGGCACGATCGGCGGCGTCGTTCGTCGAGGTCGCCCGGCGGCACGGCGACTACGCGGTGTGCGGCGTCTGCGCCGTCGTCTCGCTGGACGACGACTTGCGCATCGCGTCGGTCCGGGCGGCGTACGTGTCGGTCGCGCCCACGCCGCTCGTGGTCGACCTGACCTCGGCGCTGCTCGGCGCGACGCTCGACGCGTCCCTCGACGATGTGCGCGACCTGGCTGTGCAGTCGGTCGACCCCGAGGCCGACATCCACGCGAGCGCCGAGTACCGGCGCCACCTTGCCGGGGCGCTCACCGTCCGCGCGGTGCGGGCGGCCGCGGTCGAGGCGGCGGCGTGAGCGCCGAGCCGCTGCACGACGTCGGCCTGGTCGTCAACGGTGCGGCGCATTCCGTGCGCGTGCCGGCGCGGCGCCTGCTCTCCGACTGTCTGCGCCACGACATGCGGCTCACCGGCACGCATGTCGGCTGCGAACACGGCGTCTGCGGTGCGTGCACGGTGCTGCTCGACGGTGAGCCGGTTCGGTCGTGCCTACTGCTCGCGGTCAGCGTCGACGGCCACGAGATCACGACTGTAGAAGGCTTGGCGGGGCTGTCCGGTGAGCTGTCCCCGGTGCAGCAGGCCTTCGCGGACTGCCACGGACTGCAGTGCGGCTTCTGCACGCCGGGCTTCCTGACGACGATCACCGCCGGCCTGCGCGCCACGCCCGATCCGACCGAGGACGACGCGCGCGAAATGATCGCCGGCAACCTGTGCCGGTGCACCGGCTATCAGAACATCGTGGCCGCCGTGCTTCGCGCCGCGGAGCTGAGCCGATGACCAAGATGTTCGGCGAGCCCATCCGCCGCGTCGAGGACCGCCGCCTCGTCATCGGGGCAGGCGCCTTCCTCGACGACCTGGGCCACGACGCGCTGGCCGCCGCCCTCGTGCGCTCGCCGCACGCGCACGCGCGGATCGTCGACATCGACGTCACGGCTGCCCTGGAGGTCGACGGGCTGGTCGCCATCTACACTTACGACGACCTGACCGGCCCGCTGGCCGACCCGCTGCCGCTGCTGATCCCGCATCCGTCGCTCACCCACGGCCGCACCGCCTACGCGCTCGCCCGCGACGAGGTCAACCACGTGGGCGAGCCGATCGCGATGGTCGTCGCCCGTGACCGCTACGTCGCCGAGGACGC
>DASXRA010000144.1:0-9218 GCA_036506855.1 Jatrophihabitantaceae bacterium | reverse complement strand
TCTGGATCATCACCGCCGACGGGACGCACTTCGGCACGCTGCACCTGCCCGAGGATCCGCACAACCTCGCCTGGGGCGACGACGACGCGCGCGGCCTCTACGTCACGGCGCTGACCAGCATCTACCGCCTGCGGCTGAACGTCGCGGGGATTCGGCCCGTCTTCGAAAGGAATCCATCATGAGCAAGGGACTGACCGTCGGAGCCGTGCTGCCCGACTTCGAGTTGCCCGACGACACGGGAACCAAGCACAAGCTGTCCGAACTGCAAGGCGACAACGCGCTGGTCCTGCAGCTCGGCCGTGGTGAGCACTGCCCGCGCGAGCGCCAGCACCACAAAGAGCTGCTCAAGCTGCAGGAGCTCGTGCCGGTCGCCTTCACGGCGCTGGTGACCGTGCTGCCCAACGACCTGCACGACACGAACAAGATGAAGATCGCCACCGGGGCCTGGTGGACGTTCCTGTCCGACGGCGACCTCGAAGTGCAGCGCGCGCTGGAAATCGACGAGTACACCGACCCGCACCACGCGGCGACTGTGCCGCACACGGTGATCCTCGCGCCGGGACTTGTGATCGACAAGGTGTACTGCGGCTACTGGTTCTGGGGCCGTCCGTCGGCTGATCAGTTGTGGCGAGACCTGCAGGGTCTGTTCCGCACAACGAAGGCCGACTTCGACCCGACGACCGTCGAGGCACGCGCCGCGTGGCAGGCCGTGCGAGCTGGCTGACCCCTGGTTGCGCAGCTGATGACTCCCTGGAGTCATCAGCCGATCTCCCTGCAAAATAAGGGGATTCTATGTTGCGGCGGCAGATGGGCGTCTAGTACGATTCGTACAGGTGTTCGAGGGAGGGAGTCGTGGGTCAGCCGCCGGCGTCGGTGCTCGACGCGCTGGCCTGCCCGGATGACACTGCCGCCTATCTCGCGATGACGGCACCCGGTCCGGACGCGGCCGGCCCGCTCGCGGCCCTCGACCCCGGGCGGTTCACGCAGTCCGGGCGGGTCGATGCGCTGGTGGCGATCGAGCGGCAGATGGCGTGGCTTGCCGG
Organism: Jatrophihabitantaceae bacterium; assembly: GCA_036506855.1. Lineage (GTDB taxonomy): Bacteria > Actinomycetota > Actinomycetes > Mycobacteriales > Jatrophihabitantaceae > DASXRA01. Next base: position 8,175 of record DASXRA010000144.1, on the reverse strand, counting down.
CCTGCAGCAACGGATGCTTGCCACGATGATCGCCAACGACGGTGGCGGGCACTCCGGCGACCAATGGGTGCGCGAGGACGTGGCCTGTGCGCTACGGCTGTCGGCGATCACCGCACAACGACGCATCGCCGTCGCCCAGACACTGGTCGATTCGCTGCCCGGGACGCTGGCTCTGCTCGAGTCCGGCGCGATCTCCTACCTGCACGCAATGAACCTGGCCGAAGCCGTCTACCCGCTCGACGCCGAGACGGCGGCCACGGTCGAAGAACGCGTACTGGCACGGGCGGCAGAGCAGACCCTCTCGCAGTTCAAGACGAGTGTGCGCCGCGCCGTCGCATCCGCCGCGCCGGCCCGCACCGAGCTACAGCGCGACGAGGCGATGGCCGAACGCCGAGTGTGCGTGACGCCGCGCGACGACGGCATGGCCGAGTTGTGGGCGCTGCTGCCCGCCGAAGGCGCCGCCGCACTGCGCGCCGCGGTCGACGCGCTCGCCTCGGCCACCCCCGACGACGACCCGCGCAGCGCTGATCAGCGCCGCGCCGACGCCCTCGTCGACCTCGGCGTCGCCGCGCTGCACGACCCGCTCCTGCCTAAAGCGCAGGGCATGCGCCCGTCCGTCCAGGTCACCGCAGCCGAGCAGCGTCGAGAGCGCGACGGGGTCGGTGATCAGGCGGCGCCAGGTGCCGGTCGCGTCGACGGCGATGTGCCGGGCGAGCGCGGCGGGAATGGGGCCGTGTCCGGCGAGCTCGCCAGGCTGGTCGTCGCCACCGGAGCCCTGCTCGATCGCGGTTACCAAGACCTACCGGCCACCAGCCAACCTCACGGCATTCGTCATCGCCCGCGACCAAACCTGCACCTTCCCCGGCTGCCAGCGAGCCGCGCACCGCTGCGACCTCGACCACGAACAGCCAGCCTCGACCGGCGGCGCTACGAGTGCCGACAACCTCGCTGTCCTCTGCCGTCGCCACCACCGCGCCAAACACCAAGCTGGCTGGCAGGTCCGACGCAATCGGCGCACCGGCGACTCGCACTGGCGCAGCCCCACCGGCCACGCATACCTCTCGCGGCCGCCCAGCTACCCGCCAGACCACACAACCGGCCCAGCACCACCGCCGTTCTGACCTAGTTGCTCGAGCAGAGCACGGTGCGACGCGCTGAACGCAGGAAAGCCTTCGGTGCTCGAAGATCGGAGTTGCTGAAGGTCGATCCGGTCAGGTGCGAGAAGGCACCGCAGGGTGCGTACTTTGCGCCCGGCCAACACGCGGGTGGAGGCAGGTCTGCGCTGATGGTCCTCAGCGCGCGCCGGTTCGCCCGCCGTAATGGCCGACGGAGTCCACCGCGGGATCACGGACGAACCGCTACATCGTGGTGGACGTGAGCGGTTGCCGAGCAGCCTCGGTGGCTGGCGGCTGCGATTCGCCCTTGCGCAGCAGGCTCAAGGCGATGACCGGGAAGAACAGCACCGACAACAGCCCGGCGAACACGAGCGCGGCGCCGGTGACCGGCGAGATCCGGCCCAGCTGCACGCCGATCTGCGTCGCGGTGACGATGAACGGCAGCGACGTGGCCTGCAGCAATCCTGCGGCGATCGCGGACCGTCGACCCTGCGTCCGCACGTACAGCAGGGCGGGAACGCCACGCACGACGAGCAAAGCGAGCAGGAAGATCGGCACCCGGACCAGCGCGGACGGAGCGTCGAGCAGTCCCTTCAAGTCAAGGCGAATGCCGCTGCTGATGAAGAAGACCGGGATGAGGAAGCCGAAGCCGATCGCCTCGAGCTTCGTGCGAAAGTGCGGGTGGCTCGCCGAGTCGCGGTCGACGATGCTGACGACCACACCGGCGAGGAAAGCGCCGAGGATGCTCTCCAGGCCGAAACGCTCGGCGAGCGCGGTGAACGCGATCAGGAGCACGACGGCGAAGCGGACGCGGATCTCAGCGGTGGTGTCCTGCAGGCGCAGCAGCACCGAACCCAAGCGCATGGACCGACCCGTGCGGGACACGATCAAGCCCGTGACGGCAACCAGTACGGCGAACGCGGCGACCAGCACGAGCCGGCTGCCGGTGCTGCCGTTCGACGCCGAGAAGAACAGCGACAGCAGCAGGATGGCCGAGAAGTCGGCGACCGTGGCGGCGACGATCGCCGTCTGGCCCACCTCGCCGTCCGACTTTCCGGCGTCCTTGAGCACGGGTACGACGAGGCCGAGCGATGTCGCGGACAGCGCGATGGCGAGCAACAGCGGGCTGCGGACCCAGCCCGCGGAATGCAGTGCAACACCGATCGGCACGCCCAGCGCGAGCGTGATCAGGTAGCCCAGCGCCGCGAGACGTAGCAGCCGCCCGCGCAGTTTGCGCGCGTCGATCTCCAGGCCGGACAGGAACAGCAAGAAGGCGAGGCCGATCAGCCCGAGCACCTGGATCGGCAGATCGATCTTCACCCAGCCCAGCACCGACGGTCCCAGGACGATGCCGGCGACGATCTCCAGGATGACGGACGGCAGCCGCAGCCGCGGCGCGAAGCCCAACAAGAGAGGCGCCGCGGCCGCGACGAGGCAGACGATGAACAGGTTCACGAAGGACACGTCCGGCATCACGGCGGCACTCTCACAATCCGTAGGTCTCGAGGAGGCGGAGCCATACCTCGCTGATCGTCGGGAACGACGGGACGGCGTGCCAAAGCCGCTCGAGTGGAACTTCGCCGATGATCGCCACAGTCGCCGAGTGCAGCAACTCCTGCACGCCCGGCCCGGTGAACGTCGCGCCGACAATCACTTGCCGCGTAGAGTCGACGACGAGTTGGCTGGTGCCCCGTATACCGTTGCCCTGGGTGTAGGCACCTGCCACATCGCCGGTCCCATACGCCACGGTACGGATCGTCAGCCCGCGCGAGCGCGCCTGCGCTTCAGTCAGCCCGACCGCGCACACCTGCGGATCGGTGAACGTCACACGTGGCACGACGTCGACGCTGGCGAGATCACGGACATCGCGACCCAGGATCACGTCGGCGGCAATCCGCGCCTGGTACTTGCCCATGTGCGTCAGCTGCGCGCGGCCGTTGCAGTCACCGATCGCGTAAAGCCAGTCCACCCCGACGGCACGCAGCTGGTCGTCCACCTCGACGTGCCGTCCCGCAGCGAGACCGACCGTGTCGAGCCCGAGCTCGCCGGTCATGACGCGGCGCCCCGCCGCGACGAGCAGCTCGTCGCCAACGAGGGAACGGCCGGCCAGAGACATCACCACCGGGCCGTCGGTACCGTCGCGATCCACCCGGTCGATCACGGCCCCGACGACGACCCGGACGCCCTCGGCCTCCAGGGCAGCGCGCACCTCCAAGCCGGCGAACGGCTCCTCACGGAACAGCAGCCGCGGCGCCGCCTCGATGACGCTGACTTCCTCGCAGCCGAGGCGGCGATACGCCTGCGCCATCTCGACGCCGATCGCCCCACCGCCCAGGACGAGCAGCCGCCGGGGCAGGGCCTTCACAGCTGTCGCGTCGCGGTTGTCCCACGGCTGCGCCTCGGCCAGCCCGGGGATCGGCGGCAGGGCCGCTCGCGTCCCGGCCGCGAGGACGACCGCGCGCCGCGCAGCCAGCCGCCGCGACCCGACGACGACCGCCCGCGGCCCGTCCAGGCGAGCAACGCCCCGGACCAGCGAGATGCCGTGCGACCGCAGCCAGGGCAACTGGCTCTCGTCGCTCCAATTGCTCGTCATGTAGTCACGCTGGGCGAAAGCCGCAGCAACGTCCAGTTCAGCGGAGACGCCCGGCACCCGCCGGGCCGCCGCAACCACGTCGCCGGGACGGATCAAAGTCTTGCTGGGGACGCAGCCCCAATAGCTGCACTCGCCGCCGACCAGCTCGCGCTCCACGAGGGCAACGGACAGGCCGCCATCGGCGCAGCGGCCGGCCAGCACCTCGCCGGCCGGCCCCGCCCCGATCACAATGACATCGAAGTCGTCCATGCAGCCGTGTCACCGGGAACGGCTCGGGTGTTACGCGTGTAACGACCCGGAGCTTCCCGGGACGGCATTCTTGAGACGACCAAAGAGGGAGACCGCCATGTCCCACACGCCCATAGCCGACCACGCGCTGCTCTCGGATCGCCACAGCGCCGCCTTGGTGAACACCGCCGGTTCGGTGGAGTGGCTCAGCTTCCCGAGGTTCGACAGCCCGTCCGTGTTCGGCCGGCTGCTCGGCGCCGAGGCTGGGCATTGGCAGATCCAGCCTGTGGGCAAGTCGCACGGCACGCGCCGCTACCTCGACCGGACGCTGGTCCTCGAGACGACGTTCACCACTGACACCGGCACCGTCGTGCTCACCGACCTGCTGGCGATGGGTCCCGACAACGGCGGGCATCGCCTCGGCCGCGACGTGCCGCATCTGCTCGTACGCCGGGCCACCTGCACGGACGGTCACCTCGAACTCGACGTGTCGTACGAGCCGCGTCCTGAGTACGGCCTCGTGATGCCGCTGCTGTCCACAGTGGACGGTGGGGTTACCGCGCGAGGCGGCGCTGACTGGCTGGTGCTGACGACGCCACTGGCGCTCGACCTCGGACGATCCCGGGGACACGGCCGCGCGACCCTGCACGAGGGCGACACCATGCATTTCGCCCTGCACCGCTCGACGTTGGAGGAGGTTCCGGCGCGAATCTGGTCGCAGGACGAACTGGCCGCACAGATCGACAACACGATCGACGCGTGGCAGTCGTGGTCGGCGCTGCACCAGTCCTACGACGGGCCGTGGGCCGACCTCGTGCACCACAGCGGCCGCGTACTGCAGGGCCTGTCGTTCCAGCCGAGCGGCGCCATCGTCGCCGCGGCCACCACATCCCTGCCCGAAGGCGTCGGTGGTGAACGCAACTGGGACTACCGCTACTCGTGGGTCCGCGATGCCAGCTTCACCATGGAGGCCCTGTGGGTCGCGGCCTGCCCGGACGAGGCCGACGACTTCTTCGCCTTCCTCGCCACCGCGGCGGCGTCCGGTATCGGACCGGACGAGGGCCTGCAGATCATGTTCGGCATCGGCGGCGAGCACGACCTGACCGAGCGCGAGCTCCCGCATCTGGAGGGCTGGCGAGACAGCCGGCCCGTTCGCGTCGGCAACGGCGCCTGGAACCAGCAGCAGATCGACGTGTACGGCGAGCTGCTCGGCGCCGCGCATCGTCTCGCCGACCAGCTCGGCGACATCGACGACGACACCAAGCGATTCCTCGTCGCCTGCGCTGACACCGCGGCGGGCAGCTGGCAGGAGAAGGACCAGGGCATCTGGGAGGTTCGCGGCGACCCACAGCACTTCCTGTACTCCAAGGTCATGTGCTGGGTGGCCCTCGATCGCGCGATCGCGCTCGCTGCCCTGATCGACGCCGGTGATCGGGTCGAGAAGTGGAAGCGCACCCGCGACGAGATCTGGGAGACCGTCGTACGCGACGGCTGGAGCGACGAGGCCGGAGCGTTCACGCAGTACGTCGGATCGACCGCGTTGGACGCGTCGAACCTGATGATGCCGATCGTCGGCTTCCTCCCTGCCGACGACCCGCGCATGCTCGCCACGATCGACGCCATCGCGGAACGGCTGACCGACGAGCGTGGACTCGTCTACCGCTACCGGACCGAGGAGGGTGTCGACGGCCTGGCCGGCGAGGAGGGCACGTTCCTGCTCTGCACGTTCTGGCTCGCCCAGGCACTGGCCCAGTCCGGCCAGGTCGACCGCGCCAGAGGCGTCTTCGAAAAGGCGATCGCGTTCGCCAACGACGTGGGCCTGCTGGCCGAGGAGGTAGACCCGCACTCCGGCGAAATGCTCGGCAACTTCCCGCAGGCGTTCAGCCACATCGGCCTGGTCAACGCCGCGTGGGCCATCTCCGAGGCGGAACGTCTTGCGACGGCGGGCTGATCGAAGCAGGGTGAACCCATGACCGAAGGTGCCGAACCAGGCATGACGATCAGCTGCCAGGAAGTCGTCGAGCTCGTCAGCGACTACCTGGAAGGACTCGTCGACGACGCGACGCGGGTCGAGGTCGAAGCGCATCTCGAGCTTTGCCTGGGATGCGACGAGTATCTCCGGCAGATGGAGGCAACCATCCGTACGCTGGGGTACGTTCCGCTCGACACCCTCTCCGACCCGGCGAAAGAGGATCTGACGTCTGCCTTCCGGAACACCACACGCGCCGATCTGTAACGATCGAGCGCCCGGACGGCACGACACATCATGCGCTGGATCTCGATACCGCGAAGCTCGTTGGCGATCCCCGCGGCCGCCGCTGTCGGCGGCGCCGCATTCTTCGCCTGGAAGCCTGGCGTCGCCTTGTCGATGCTGGGCAGCCCGCGGGCGTTCGGATTCGCGGCGAGCGTGGGAATCCTGATCCTGGCGCTGGGCTGGCTGCTTCCCCGGCTCGGTCGCGGGTTCGCCCTGACCGCTGCCGCCCAGGCCGTACCGGTCGTGATCGCGTTCGTCATCACCGTGCTGCCGGCATTTCGCACTGTCACGGTGAACGACCCGCTGCCCGGCGCGCCGGTCGCCGCGACGATGGCCGCCGACGTCAGGCCGGACACGACCGGATCCCCCGGCTCGCGGCCGGCAGTCATCACGACCACGCTGAGCCGTTCGACCTTGACCGGTATCAACCATCGCGCATCGGGAAGTGCTTTGCTCATCCGGCTCGCGGACGGCTCTCACGTGATCCGACTGGAACACCTCGACGTCGAGCCGGGACCGGACTACTTCGTGTTCGCCGTGCCCGGCCCCGAGCATCGTGCGCCAGACGGCGGTACCCGGCTGAACCACCTTCGCGGCAATCGTGGCAACCAGAACTACCCGGTTCCGGCGGGCGTTGCAGTCGCCCGTCCCCTGACGGTGCTCATCTGGTGTCGGGCCTTCGCCGTGCCCATCGCGGCGGCCACGCTGCGCTGAGCGCTTATGGCGCAAGTGCTTCCGGCGCGACGGGGAAGGACTCGATGTCGAGCAGGTCCAGGCCGAGCTCGCGCATCCGATCCAGCACGCCGTACAGGGCAGACGCGTCGATGCACACGCCGGAGAGCACCGTGGCTCCCTGCTCCGCCTCGACCTGCATGTCGAATACCGAGGCGAACCTCTCGCTCAACGTGCCCCGGATCCTTATTCGGTAGAAACGCCGCGTCATCACACAAGCGTGCGTCCGGAGGCGGGGCCCAGCATCCCCCGTGGCCCGATCTCACCCGGGTGAGATCCGCGGTGGGGGGAGGTTTCTCGCGCCGCGCTGAGACAGGCTCCCCCCAAGCATTCGGCAAGGGGGTCCACATGTCTCACGTCAGCGATCGGACGGTGGCGGTTCTCGCCACTGACCAGGATGACGCACTCCTCGCGCGCCTGCGGGCCGGTGACGACGCGGCGTTCCGGCAGATCGTGGACGAGTGGTCTCCGGTGATGTTGCGGGTTGCGCGGGGCTATGTCTCGTGCCGGCAGTCCGCGGAGGACGTGGTCCAGGACGCGTGGCTGGGCGTCATCAACGGTCTGCCCCGATTCGAAGGGCGCTCGTCCTTGCGCAGCTGGACGTTCTCGATCCTGATCAACCGGGCGAAGACCCGTGGTGCCCGCGAGCACCGCACCGTCGCGTCGGCCGGCCTGACCCGGCAAGACGCCGACGCGACGGTCGTCGACCCGGCTCGGTTCGAGGGTCCCGACGGCAGCTATCCCGGGCACTGGACGTCGGTCGGGGCACCGCGGCCGTGGGACCAGCCCGAGGGACGGGCGTTGGGCTCTGAGGTCGTCGAGATGGTCGACCGGGCGCTCGACCTGTTGCCGGAGCGGCAGCGGCTGGTGGTCACGATGCGCGACGTCCACGGCATGAGCGCCGGCGAGGCGTGCGCCGCGCTGTCCCTTTCGCCGCAGAATCAGCGGGTTCTGCTGCATCGCGGGCGCGCTGCGCTACGCACCGTCCTGGAGAAGCACTACCGTGACTGATCAACGCGGGGGGGACCTGTGGCCACTGACTTGTCCGGACGCATCGCGCTGGTCACCGGAGCCGCATCGGGCATCGGTCGGGCCAGCGCGCTGGCGTTCGCGGCCGCCGGAGCGTCGGTCGCACTGGTCGACATCGACGGCGACGGGCTCGAGCGCACTGCCAAGCACGTCCACGCCGCGGGCCGCGAGGCCGAGGTCATCACCTCTGACGTCACGGACCTCGACGCCATGGCGGAGGCCGT
>DASXRA010000143.1:0-3635 GCA_036506855.1 Jatrophihabitantaceae bacterium | reverse complement strand
ACCACCCGTCCGGCAGGTCGAATGCCAGGCCGGTGGTACTCCGGCCGGCTGTCACGGCAGTCACCGCACCTGCCCGACGTTGGCGACCGGCGGGACGAGGTCGCGGACGTCGCGCACCACCACCTCGACCGGACGCCACGTCACGTGGACGACGCCACCGGCGGCCGCTCGGCCCCAGCCGCGTTCGCGGTTCTCCCACGCGTCGTTCGCCGCCGACAGGGGCTCGCCGAGAAGCTCCTGCTTGGTGGTGTCCCGCAGCGTTTCGCGAGTTCGCGACCAGGACCTGCGGCGCGCCGACGCGGCGATGCCACCGCCCTCATCGAGCTCGTGCAGCGCCTGCCCCGGATCGCGGATCAGCGAATGCCGGTAGTGGCGACCCATGTGCTTGCCGAATGCCCGCGCCGCACCGCCGAACTTGGCGCCCACACCCTCGACCGCCCGGGCCTGCCGGGTCGCTGCCAGCACACCTTTCACGCTCCCGACGGCCGGAATCGAACCCAGCGCGTCGAAGGCGAACGTCTTCCAGTTGACGTCCTCGCCGTAGGCCTCACGCGTCGCGTCGGCGCCGAGCTTCACCATCGACGCCCCGGTCGAGATCGCCAGCAGGACGACGGCCAGCTCCGGGCAGATCGGAAGCGACACCAGGGCGAGGACGCTCGACAGGCTGGACAGCTCGCCCATTGCTGACGACACAACGTCGGCAGCCGCATGGATGCCGTGCGGGTTGTGCAGCTTGTCGTGCTTGTCGACGCTCTTGAGCCCGTTGACGCATCGGTTCGCGGCGTCGACCCACTCGTTGTAGGACGCCCGGAACTTGAGCGCGGCGGCCCGGCACTCCTGCTCGGCGCAATCTGCCGATCCCCCGCTCGCCTTGGCCACGCGGTACGCGTTCAGCGCGTCCTCGGCTCGGGCGCGCAGCAGGTCGAAACTCGCCTGCGCGCCGTCGAGCGTCGACGCGTAGCTGATCAGCTGGTGTGCGTACCCGTCGTAGCGTTCGGGCACCTGGTTGATGTGCGACTTCGCCGGCTCCTTGACGGCCGCCCGGAACGACTCCGCCGCCGCACCGCTCCAGCTCGAATCGTCCGTCGAGATCGCCTGCAACTTCGCGAGCGTGTCGCGTAGCGCCTGGGCCGTGCAGGCGAGGGCGGCGGCCACGGCGCGCAGTTCGGCGGACGAACCGGGTGGCCGAGTGGCCTCGGTGCACACCGCGGCTGCGAGGGGGCCATGCGGCGGCAGGTCGAGGTGCGGGTACCGGAGGATCATCGCGATCCGCCCCGCGTCGCGGCGTGCGTGATCATGCCGTCGGCGTGGCAGTACGCGTCGGCTGCCCGCTTCGCCGCGTTGCCTGCATCGGCTAGGTAGCCGCTGATCACCTTGCGCTTCTTCGACCAGTCGTGCTGGACGTCCGTGAGCGCGATCGCGATCAGGGGATCGTCGACCCTGTCGGCGAGCGACTTGGCATCGGCGTCGAGCTGGCCGGCCAGCCCGACGAGATCCGCACCTAGGCGACGCAGCGTGTCCGCGTCCACACGAATCATGGTCATAAACGATCACGCTAGGCAGTTCGGCGCGGTGGCGTTGGAAGTTATCCACAACCGACGGCACCACCGCTCGTGAGGCATGCCACGGGTGGAATCGAGGTGAGCTCCGTACGATGGAGGAATGCGGCTCTTACCGCGCAGGCTCGTCCGCGCTGGTACCCGCGACGCTCGCGCCGGCACGCTGACGCTGGCGACAGGCGTATTGGCTCGTGAGAGCACTGGAGAGCATGGAGGCGGGACATTCTGATGTCCAAGGACGTCAAGCAGCTCGACCGTGTCGTCATCCGAATTGCGGGCGACTCCGGCGACGGTATGCAGCTGACCGGCGATCGGTTCACCCAGGAGACCGCCACCTTCGGCAACGACCTGTCGACGCTGCCCAACTTCCCTGCTGAGATCCGGGCTCCTGCCGGCACGCTGCCCGGCGTCTCGTCGTTCCAGCTGCACTTCGCGGACCACGACATTCTGACCCCGGGCGACCGTCCGGACGTCCTCGTCGCGATGAACCCGGCCGCCCTCAAGGCGAATCTTGCCGACCTGCCCGGCGGCGGAACGATCATCGTCGACACGCACGACTTCACCGAACGCGCGCTCGCCCGCGTCGGCTGGAAGAGCAACCCCTTGGAGGACGGCACGCTCGACCGGTTCACCGTGCACGCCGTCGACCTCACGCAGCTGACGCTCGATGCGCTGGCCGACACCGAGCTGTCACGCAAGGACGCCGGGCGCAGCAAGAACATGTTCGCGCTCGGCCTGTTGTCGTGGATGTACTCGCGTCCCACCGAGGGCACGCTGACGTTCCTGCGGCAGAAGTTCGCCAGCAAGCCGGCAATCGCCGAGGCGAACGTGACCGCGTTCAAGGCGGGCTGGAACTACGGCGAGACCACCGAGGCGTTCGGGGTCACCTACGAGGTCAAGCCCGCTCCCCTGCCCGCGGGTACCTACCGGAACATCACCGGCAACATGGCCCTCGCGTACGGGCTGCTCGCAGCCTCGCAGCGGTCCGGGTTGCCGCTGTTCCTCGGCGCGTACCCGATCACGCCGGCGTCCGACATCCTGCACGAGCTGTCCAAGCACAAGCGCTTCGGCGTGCGGACGTTCCAGGCCGAGGACGAGATCGCGGGCATCGGCGCCGCGATCGGCGCGTCGTTCGGCGGGGCGCTGGCCGTCACGTCGTCGTCCGGGCCGGGCATCGCGCTCAAGGGCGAGTCGATCGGGCTGGCCGTGTCGCTCGAGATCCCGCTGATCATCTGCGACATCCAGCGCGGCGGGCCGTCCACCGGACTGCCGACCAAGACCGAGCAGTCGGACCTGCTGCAGGCGATGTACGGACGCAACGGCGAGGCGCCGGTACCGATCGTGGCGCCACGCTCACCGGGTGACTGCTTCGACGCGATCCTCGAGGCGGTACGCATCGCGCTGACGTACCGTACGCCGGTGTTCTTCCTGTCCGACGGTTACCTGGCGAACGGCGCCGAGCCGTGGCAGGTGCCGATCATTGAAGATTTGGTCGACTTGTCCGTAGCGTTCGCGACCGAGCCGAACGGGCCGGACGGCGAGTTCCTGCCGTACCTGCGCGATCCTGAGACGCTGGCCCGGCCCTGGGCGGTGCCGGGTACGCCCGGGCTGCAGCACCGCGTCGGCGGCATCGAGAAGGCCGACCGCACCGGCAACATCAGCTACGACCCCGACAACCACGACTTCATGGTGCGGACGCGGCAGGCGAAGGTCGACGGCATCGCCCGCACCATCCCGCCGCTCGAGGTCGACGACCCGTCCGGCGAGGCGCGCGTCCTCGCGCTCGGCTGGGGTTCCACGTACGGCCCGATCGGTGCCGCGGCTCGTCGCGTACGCCGCGCGGGCTACCCGGTCGCCCAGGCGCATCTGCGCCACCTCAACCCGTTCCCGGCCAACCTCGGCGAGGTGCTCGCCCGCTACGAGCAGGTGCTCGTGCCGGAGATGAACACCGGGCAGCTTCGAAGGCTGCTCCGGTCCGAGTTCCTGGTCGACGTGAAGGGCTACAACCAGGTCCGCGGGCTGCCGTTCAAGGCCGAGGAGCTCGAGCACGTGATCGTCGAGATGCTCGAAGGAGCA
>DASXRA010000142.1:0-3974 GCA_036506855.1 Jatrophihabitantaceae bacterium | reverse complement strand
CGACCCGGCCAAGCGGCAGGGCCATCACATCATGCAGTCCTACGTCGGGCCGGACGCCGACGCGCGGCTGGCCACGGTGACCGAGATCGCGGCCGAGGTGGGCGCGACGCCGAATCAGCTCGTCCTCGCCTGGCTGCTGCAGCAGCGCTCGCCCCGGCTCGCGGCGCTGATCGGTCCGCGGACCTTGCCGCAGTTCGAAGCGGCGCTGCCCGCCCTGGACGTGAAGCTGACCGACGAGCAGGTGGCTCGGCTCGACGCCGCCGGAGCCTGACCGCGGCCTCTACCCGCGGCGGAACTCGGCGCGCCAACGCTTCTGCCCGGGCGTCCGCGGATCGACGACGTCCTCGATCAGTACCGGCGCGAGGCCGTCGGTGGCGAAGGCGTCGACCTCGACACGGGTCAGCGGGAACGGCGGCACCTCGGCGGGGGCGTCGCCCTCGCGGCGGGCGGCCGCGATGGCGATGAGCGTCCCGCCCGGCGCGACCAGCCGGCCGACGTTGACGACGGCCTGGCCGCGGTACGGCTCCGGCAGGGCTTGCACGGTGATGATCTCGACGACCAGGTCGAAGGCCGCCAGCCACTGCGCAGGCGGATCCAGCAGGTCGGCCGTCCCGTACTGCACCGTCGAGTCGGGGAACCGCTCACGGGCTACCCGGACGGCCGTCTCGGCGATGTCGAACGCCACCGTGTCGTAACCGAGGCCGGCGACGTATTCGGCGTCGGCGCCGAGGCCGCACCCGACGACCACGGCGCGGCGTCCGGCGCCGACGAGGGCCTTCGCCTCGGCCCACTGGACGAGCAACGGATGCGGATCGGTACGCGCCCACGGCATCTCCACCTGCCCGTCCGCGCCCGCACAGTAGAGGCGGTCGAACCACCCGGTGGGGTCGTCGGCGGTCAGGTACCTCGACACGATCCGTTCCTCCTGCGCCTCCCAGCCGCCGGACGTGTGGCGCAGGAGCGCCGGGATCACGGCGTCCCAGACGGACGCGGGCGGCATTTGGTGACCGACGCCTTGCAGCGGGAGTAACTGTGCGCCGGGTATCTCGCGCACCAACGCCTCGGCGTGCCCGAGCGGGAAGAGCGGATCCTCCGCGCCGTGCATGACCAGGGTCGGGGCAGTGATCTGCCAGAGCCGCGATCTGACCGGGCCGCCGCCCTCGAGGATCCAGTGATTGGTCGCGCTCGCCGGGTTGGCCGCCCGGTCGAATGCCCGACCGGCAAGCTGGCGCAGGGACGGTTCGTCGATTCCGAGCGAGCCGGCGAACGCCCGCTCGGCGTCGACGACGTGATCGATGAAGGCCGCGCGTTCGGTCGCGTCCGGCCGCGGTTTCGCCGCGGCGAAGTGAGCCTGCAGCCGTTCTGTCATGGGCGGCAGCTCGGATCTGCCTGGCCCGCCGGGTCCAGCCGGGCTGGTGGCCATGAGGGTCAGTGACTCGACCCGGTCGGCATGATTGACGGCCAGATGCTGGGCGATCATGCCGCCCATCGAGATGCCGACGACATGCGCGCGGGATATGCCCAGCACGTCGAGCAGGCCCACCGCGTCGTCGACGAGATCGGGGAACGAGTACGCCGGCGCGCCAGGCGGGTAGCTGATCGAGCGTCCGGTGTCGCGATGGTCGTAGCGGATGACGAACCGCAGCCCAGCCGCCAGTTGCGAGCAGAACTCGTCCGGCCACCAGTCCATCGAGCTGGTCGAGCCGCTGATCAGCAGGATCGCGGGATCGCGTGCGTCGCCGAATGTCTCGACGCACAGCTGCACGCCGTTGGCATGCACCAGCCGGTCGTTCATCGACGTCACTCTGCCAGTCCCGGCCGCTCAGATCGGCGGTGGCCGGTACCCGCCGACCACGTCCGCGAGCAGTTCGGCGAACGTGATCGCGGTGTCGTCCTCGTACAGCGGGCCGATGATCTGCACGCCGACCGGCAGGCCGCCCGGCGTCGTCCCGACCGGTGCGGCGACGGCGGGCAGGCCGGTCAGCGACGCGCGCGAGATCCAGAACGGTTGCTCGTCGTAGCGTCGCTCGCCTTCGGGGGTCGTGATCGTGCGCTCGTCGAAGGGCCGGCTGTCGTGCGGGAACGCCGGCGTGAAGTTGATCGGGCAGAGGAACACGTCCACGTCGTCGAGGTAGCGTCCCCAGGCGGCACGCGCCGACATGCGCCGGTTCTCGTGCTCGATGAACTGCGCCATCGCCGGGGCGTCCGCGCCGGGTTCGGCGAACGCGAAGAACAACCCGACGTGAAACCCGAACGACTCGGCCTCTCGCGCCGGGTCGATGCCGTCCGGCCATCCCTCGATGATCGTCGCGCCGGCGTGCGCGAGGGCGTCGACGGCGTTGGCGAGCACAGTGCCGACCTCGCTCGAGACGGGCGTGTGCGCGTCGTCGAGCACGACACCGACGCGGTACCCGTCGAGCCGGGTGTGGCGAGGCGGCGCCAGCGTCCACGTGTAGGCGTTCGCGGCGGGACGTTCCGGCCCGGCCGTCACGCGCAAGGCGAGCCGTAGATCGGCCGCGGATCGGCCGAGCGGCCCGACGGCGGACATGTACTGCATCTCGCTCGGGCTGGCCGGCGGGCCAGGTGGCTGGAATCCGGTCAGCGGGACGAGGCCCACGCTCGGCTTGAGTCCGTAGACGCCGCAGAAGCCCGCCGGAATCCGGATCGAACCGACCAGGTCGGATCCGTATTCGAGGTAGGTCATCCCGGCGGCAAGCGCGGCGGCTCCGCCACCGGACGAGCCGCCCGGCGTGCGGGACGTGTCCCACGGATTGTTCGTGGTCCCGTACAGCTCATTGGCAGTTTGCCCATAGTCCGCAAGCATGAAGTGCACATTTGTCTTGCCGACGATGATCGCTCCGGCCTGCTTGAGCCGCTGCACGACCGTGGCATCCCAGTCTGCGACGTAGTCCTTGAACCCCGGGTTGCCCCACGTCGTGTGCAGCCCGGCGACGTTGAAGCTGTCCTTGATCGTCATCGGGACGCCGTGCAGCGGCCCGTCGCCGCCTGCTCGGCCGGCGCCGTCGGCCTCGCGCAGCACCGCGTCGCGTCGAAGTTCGACGACCGCGTTGATCGCGGGATCGACCGCGTCGATCCGGGCCAGCAGCAGCTCGGTCAGCTCCCGGGACGAGATCAGCTTGCGGCGCAGCATGTCCGCGGCGTCAGTCGCCGACCGGGTCAGAATGTCGTCCATATCGTCAGAGCGTCGGCGGCAAGCCGAACGCGGGGAACAGGGTGGCGTCGAACGTGGTGAACTCGGCAATCGCGTCGCCTTCGACGCGCAGCACGTCCAGCTTGAACGCGCGGAAGACGGTGTCGGCGGGACGGCGAAGGTAGGAGCCTGCCGCCGGTTGCCGGTTGGCGAGGGTGGGCACGAGCCGCCAGTCGCCCATGCGCTCCGGCCCGAACGCCAGCTCGTACAGCGGCGCGAGCGAGTCGCGTCCCTGGTAGCACATCGGATGCGGCGGCATCGTGACCCGCACGTCGTCTCGCACCAGCGCGGCGAGGGCCTCGGCATCGCACCGGCTGTGCGCGTCCACGTAGCCCGCCAGCAGCGCCTGCTCGACGACGCTGAGGTCGTTCGCCGGCTGGCTGCGCTCGGGCAGGCGTCCGTGTCCGGTCCCGCGCATCGTCGCGCGGGCGCGCTGCAGCGCGCTGTTCGCCGCGGCCACGCTCGTCTCGAGCAGCTCCGCCGTCTCGACGGCCGACCAGCCCAGGACGTCGCGCAGGATGAACACGGCTCGCTGCTGTCCCGGCAGCAACTGGATGGTGGCCAGGAAGCCCAGCTCGATCGTCTCGCGCGCCACGGCGACAGCGTCCGGCTCGGCGTCGCGTGGCGCGACCTCGTCGAGCAGCCGATCGGGGTACGGCTGCAGCCACGACACCTCCGCGAACGAGTTGAGCGTCCGCAACTGCCGCTTGTTGCGCCGGATCGCGTCCAGGCAGGCGTTCGTCGCGATGCGATACAGCCAGGC
>DASXRA010000141.1:0-2599 GCA_036506855.1 Jatrophihabitantaceae bacterium | reverse complement strand
GCCCGCCGCCACACTCGCCTCGAGGAAGCGGGTGGCCTGCTCGGTCAGCGAGCCGGCGGCCATCAGCTCGTCCAGCGAATGCAAACCCATGACGAACTTGCGGATGTTCACCGCCATGTGCGAGCGAGTGATCTGCGGGATCACGACGTGCAGCCGCGAACCGTCCGGCAACATCGCGTCGACGAAAGGCGTCGAGAGGTCGACGCGCCGGCCGGACGTCCGCAGCATCCGCTCCACGAGCTCGGCCACCTGCCCGGCGGTGAGGATCAGCGTGGTCAGTTCCGAGCGGCCCCGGCGCGCGACGAACACGCGGCCGGGCTCGTTGATCCAGATCTCCTCGATCGTCCGGTCGTCGAGGAACGGTTGGAGCGGACCGAACCCGGCGACCGCGTCGAGCACGGCACGCGCCAGCTGGCCCGGATCGCCGAGGGGCGGCAACGACGACGTGACGGCGCGATCGAGGTATTCGCCGATCACATCGTCGATCAGCCGGCGCACCACGTCAGGTTCGGCGACCGGATCGATGCCACGCCGGCGGACAAGTTCGCGAACCTCGCCCTCGACGATCAACGGTGCCGAGCTCATGTAGTTGGCCCCATTCATGCCGAAGAAGTTGCAGAGAGCCTACTTGTCAGCTCTTACCGGGAGATATCACCCGGCCACTCACTGTGGATATCTTCGCCGGGCGCCACGGGCGACCAGGCTCAGCCGGCACGGCGGAGCAGTGACACCGTCGTTGCTGCCGCCGCGACCAGCACGGCAGCCCCGACCCAGGCGACAACGTTCAGGCCGTCGGTGAACGCGCCCCGCGCTGTGGAGAGCAGCGCGTGAGAGACCTGCCCGGGCAGGTGCGTGCTGGTGGCCACAGCCCCGGCGAGGCCCTGGCGTGCGCCGTGGGCGTCCTCGCCGGACAGCCCGTCCGGCAGGTGCGCGCCGACCCGGCTTGCGTAGACGGCGGCGCCGATGCTGCCGAGGACGGCGATGCCCAGCGCACCGCCGAACTCGCTGCACGTCTCCATGAGCGCCGAGGCCGCGCCGGCCCGTTGGGGGGCAACCGTCCCGACGACGAGGTCCGCCACCAGGGTCAGGATCATGACCAGCCCGAAGGCGAGCAGGCCGGAGCCGACGATCGCGACAGCGAGCGGCGTCGTGGGACTCAGTCGCGTCAGCACCAGGAACCCGGCGGCGGCGATCAGAAACCCGCCGCCCATCACGTCGCCCCGACGATGCCGCTGTCCGAGAGTCGTCGCGAGCGGGGCGGCACCGGCGACGGCAATCGATGGCACGAGGCTCCATAGCGCGGCGCGCAGCGGGCTCATGCCGAGCGCCAGTTGCAGGTACTGCGTGATGAATACCGCGTTGCCCACGAGCGCGAACATGGCGATGGTGTTGGCCAGCAACGATCCGCTGAACGCTCGGTTGCCGAACATGGCCAGGTCGATCATCGGGTCGTCCGCGCGCCGCTGGCGGCCGAGAAAGATCCAGCCGACGATCAGGCCGGCCGCGACGGAAGCTGCTGGGACAAGACCGAAACCGTCGGTGGCGCCGTGCTTGATGCCGAAGATGACCGGCAGCACCGCACCGAGTGACAGCACCGAGCTGACCAGGTCGAAGCGGTGACCGGAGGGGTTCTTGAACTCCGGCAGCAGCACCGGTGCCAGGACGAGCAGCAGCACCATGGCCGGCGTGTTCATCAAGAACACCGACCCCCACCAGAAATGCTCGAGCAGCAAACCCGACAGCACCGGACCGAGCGAGATGCCGCCCATCATCACCGCGCTCCACACGGCGATGGCAGTCGCGCGCTGGCCTGCGTCGTGGAACATGTTGCGGATCAGCGCGAGGGTCGACGGCATGAGGGTGGCGCCGCCGACGCCGAGCAAGGCACGCGCGGCGATCAGCTCAGCAGGATTCTGCGCGTATGCGGCGGCGACAGAGGCCGCACCGAACGCGGTGGCGCCCAGCAACAGCAGTCGCCGGCGCCCTATGCGATCGCCGAGCGAGCCCATTGTGATCAGCAGGCCGGCCAAGACGAAGCCGTAGATGTCGAAGATCCACAGCTGCTGGGTGGCGCTGGCCGAAAGGTCGCGGCTGATGAACGGGACCGCGAAGTAGAGCACCGAGACGTCCATCGAGACCAGCAACAGGGGCAGGGCGAGGACGGCCAGTGCGATCCACTCCTTGCGCCCGGCCCGCTGCCCGGTTGGTGCGTCGATAGCGATGGTCATGAGGCTCTCCAGATAACTGTCTATAGCGCATACTGTTTGTGGGACACGCAGAAGCTAACAGCTATCTGCGTATGATGCAAACAGTTGTTGCCGGCTCAAACGTCGAGGAAGGGCGCATGAGCGAGGACGAACTGCCGCGTGTGCTCCGGCTGCTGTGGGGCCGCGAGGATGCGGGCCGTCGTGGCCCGAAGCCAGGCCACAGCATTCAGGACATCGGCGCGGCCGCAGTACGGATCGCTGATGCCGACGGACTCGCAGGCGTCTCCATGAGCGGCATCGCGAAGCAGCTGGGTCTCACGACGATGGCGCTGTACCGGTACGTCGACTCGAAGGACGACCTGAACGTCGCGTTGGTCGACGCCGCCTACGGC
>DASXRA010000140.1:0-3709 GCA_036506855.1 Jatrophihabitantaceae bacterium | reverse complement strand
ATCAAGTACCCCGCGGGCATGCAGGCGCAGGCCAAGACGCTCGCCGCCCAGATACCCGGCGCCCAGGCCCAGCAGACGAGCTCGGTGGAGCGCGTGACGCTCGTGCTGGGCGCCGACGGCCTGCAGGTCACCGAGCGCGGTAGCACCACCCAATCGCCGACGGCGCCCGCGACCAAGACCGGCCCGAAGCCGACGTCCACGAACGGCATGACCGCCGCCGACACCGGCGCCTGCATCAACTGATGGCCGGCTCCCCCGAGGCGCTGTTCGCGGCCGTGCTCGGCAACGCCCCGTCCAAGCCGTTCGTGACGTTCTACGACGAGGGCACCGGCGAGCGCTCCGAACTGTCGGCGAAGTCGCTCGCGAACTGGGTGGCCAAGACGCACTTCCTGCTGACCGACGAGCTCGGCCTCGGCGTCGGCGACGCCGCCTACGTCGACGTGCCGGCGCACTGGATCTCGGTGCCGATCCTGCTCGGCTGCTGGACGGCCGGCCTCGAGATCGTCAGCGATCCCGAGCGGGGCGCCGTCGCGTTCGTGGCGTCCACGCCCGAGGGCAGGGCCGAGTACGTCGCCGCCGTCCGCCCGCAAGCCGACGTGTGGGCCACGGTGCATGCTCCGGCAGCCCCGTCCGACCCTGCCGTCGACGGCCTGACGCGTGCCGACCTCGTCGCGAAGGCGACCGCCCGAGCGGGCGAGCTGGGCATCGCGCCGGGCGCGCGCATCCTGACGGCGCGCGACTGGCACGGTCTCGACGACTGGGTCGACACGCTGCTCGCCGCGCTGAGCGTCGGCGGATCGCTGGTGATCGTGCATGGTGGCGACGCCGACGTCATCGCCCGGCGCGCCGAGCAGGAGCGCGCTACGAACGTGGTGTGACGACCGGCTCGGCCAGCCCGTCCGGGCGCACGGTGGCGAGGTAGACCGCAACCGTCTCGTGGGCGGCGTGCGTGGGCGGGTTGTACAACGTGCTCGGCCAGCGCGTCGTGCGCACCTCGGAGAACGGCGCCGGCGCTACCCCGGCGACGAGGTGGATCGCTGTCGGGTTCGTCGACAGCACGTAGAGCGTCCGGCCGTGACTCGCCACCGCCTGGCGCACCACGGCGAGCTGCCCCGGGGTGGGCCGGTCCAGGCCGATCGTGGGCACGTTGCAGTACGAGCGGAACGTCTGCCCATAGCTCGTCCACGCCGTGCCCTCGACCTCGACGATTGCGCCACCGGGAGCGACCTGCGCGCAGACCCGCTTGACCTGCGCCAGTTGCGGCACCTCTTCGCGCAGGCCCGCGAGCGGGGCCGTGACGAGCGCCGGCAGCACGATCATTGCCAGCGCGCCCGCCACGGCCGCGGCGCGCAACCACGCGGCGGGCCGCCGGAGCAGCACGCACAGCGTGTATGTCGAAGCAATGACCAGCAGCGGGATCACGACGGGAACGTAGCGCCGCGATGCCCACGGCTGATCCGGCGTGATCTGCGCCGACACGAGATAGAGCAACGTCAGCGCAAGGCCGGCGGTGAGCATGCCGACCATGGCGAGCGACCTGGTGCGGATCGACCGGCGTACCAGCAGGAAATAGCCGACCACGGCGAGCAACACGGTCGGCCAGCCGAGGTACATCGCCAGCCACTTGACCGTGTTCTCGGTGTAGCTGCGATTGCCGTCCGGCGTCTCGCCGGCTCGGCGCTGCACTTCCATGATCCCGCCGAGATACTGCCCGCGCGCCGTCAGCCAGAGCGGGCGTGACACGAGGAACGCGAACGTGGCCGCGATGAGCACCCCCGCGGCGACCGTCGCGCGCTGCGGCACGGACGGTGCGGCGAGCAGGCGGCGGACGACCGGACGCCAGCTCACCGCGACGACGACCGGCAAGATCACGAGCAGCGCGAATCCGGCATAGAAGATCGGCACGATGTGGTGCCGCTCGTCGTGGTAGTAGCCCCTGGCCAGATGTGTGACGTCGAGCCAGCCGACCAGGATCGGAACGGCCATCGCCCCGAGCAGCGCAGCGCACCGGGCCGCCACCTGGCGTCGCCTCTCCGGCGCCGCGAACACGAGCAGAGCGGCCGCGGCCACCGGAAACGCCAGCAGACCGACGTCGCTGTCGATGCGGACCGGCGCGGCAAGCGAAGCCACGAAGCCGGCGATCCCGAAGTCGCGGACGCGTCCGGACTCGATTGCCCGCTGCAGCAGCCCGAGCCCGCCCATGAGGAACAGCAGGGCCAGCGGCTCGGAGTATGTGTCGCGGCTGACGAACACCAGCGGCATCGACACGGCGAACGTCACCATCGCGACCAGGGCGAGCTGCGGCCCGACGACGCGGCGCGCCAACCCGAAGAAGACGAGCAGGGCGGCTGCGCCGAAAGCGACGTTGGCCTTGAGCAACGCCGTGGCGCCGAGCAACCAGCCGACAGCAGCGAGCAGCGCCGGCAGCAGGTGATTGCCCTGGGCGTAGACCGCGCCCGGCCTGCTCTGGCCGAATCCTGCCGACGCCTCGTAGTAGCGATCCGGCGAGCCGAATATCTCCGGATGGGTCGGGATGGGCATCCGCGAGTGGTCCATCAGCCAGCGACCCGCGAGGTCGTAGGTCGCCGGGTCGCGGTGCGCGAACACGTTCTCGGCCGAGAAGAACGAGTTGACGACGAGCCAGGCGAGCGCGATGCCGATCGCGGCGAGGGTGCAGATCACGACGCGACGATCGGCCGGCTCGCGGTCGACGCCGCATGCCGCCATCGCGAGCACGGCACCGAGGGTGCCGATCGGCAGGACCCAGCCCGGGCTGAAGTGCCCCGCGAGCAACAGCACGATCGCCGGTAGCGCGAAGCCGGCCACCGCGCTCGGCACGAGGTCCGGTGCCGCGCAGACGACGCGCGCCAGCAGCCTGGAGCGGACGAGAGGGGACGTGCGAGCAGCAGCCTGGACCACTGCCATTGTCGTCTCCAGTCGTGCCCGCCGTCCGCTGACTGGTACGCACCCTACTGCGGACGGGTCGGTAGGGTCCCAGAACGGATGCCGGCGCGGGGCCGTGCGGGTTGGCAGGGAGTGTTCATGGACAAGACCGTCTCCTCCGTGGCAGCTGCCGTGAGGGGCATACCTGACGGCGCATCGCTGGCAGTCGGCGGTTTCGGGCTGTGCGGAGTGCCTATCCGGCTGATCGACGCGCTGCTCGAACAGGGCGCGACGGATCTGGAGACCGTGTCGAACAACTGCGGCGTCGACGGCGCGGGCCTCGGGGTGCTGCTCGCCGCGCACCGGATCCGGCGCACCGTCTCGTCCTACGTCGGCGAGAACAAGGAGTTCGCCCGCCAGTACCTCGCCGGCGAGCTCGAGGTCGAGCTCTGCCCGCAGGGCACGCTGGCCGAGCGGCTGCGGGCCGGCGGCTCGGGCATTCCCGCGTTCTACACGCCGGCCGGCGTCGGTACCTGGGTGGCCGACGGCGGGCTGCCGTGGCGTTACGGCGCCGACGGCTCGGTGACGCTGGCTTCGCCGCCGAAGGAGGTCCGCGAGTTCGACGGTCAGGAGTACGTGCTCGAGCACGGCATCGGCTGCGACTTCGCGCTGGTCCGAGCGGCGCGCGGCGACCGCCACGGCAACCTCGTCTACGACGCGTCGGCGCGCAACTTCAACCCGCTGTGCGCGATGTCCGGGCGGATCACGATCGCCGAGGTCGAGCAGCTCGTCGAACCGGGCGAGATCGATCCGGAGGACGTGGACA
>DASXRA010000139.1:0-6458 GCA_036506855.1 Jatrophihabitantaceae bacterium | reverse complement strand
ATCGACGCGCTGATGTTCGGCGACGCCTCTCCGTCGGAGTTGCAGGAGCTGGTCGACCTGCCGTCCAACCTGCTCGCGCACCACCTGAACGTCCTCGAGCGGGCCCGAGTCGTCACGCGGACACGGTCACAGGGCGATCGCCGCCGCACGTACCTCCGCCTCGTCCCTGGCGCCCTGGACGGGCTGTCGCCCGGCACGCTCGGCGCCGCGCCACGCGTCCTGTTCGTGTGCACGCAGAACTCGGCACGATCGCCGCTTGCCGTCGCCCTGTGGCGCCGGCGCAGTAGCGTCCCGGCGGCGTCGGCCGGCACCGCGCCCGCGCAATGGATGCATCCGGGCGCCGTTGCCGTTGCCCGGCGGCACGGGCTGCCGCTGCGCCGAACCCGGCCGCGACAGGTCGACGACGTCGTGCGCGCCGGCGACCTCGTCGTGACGGTGTGCGACTCGGCCCACGAACGGCTCGGCGCCGCGGCACGCCTGCACTGGTCGATCCCCGACCCGGTTCGCGTCGGCAGCGACGCTGCCTTCGATCGCGCATTCGACGAACTCACCCGGCGGGTCGGCGACCTTGCGCCCCGCCTCGACGCGGCATGACCGACAGGAGCCCACGATGACCGAGACCTACCACCGTCCCGAGATCACTGTGGACCAGAGAGTCGCCTTGAAGACGGCGGCGACCCGGCTACGAAAGGAGTTCGACGCCACGTTCGGCGTCGAGACGATCGAGCGCTTCCTGCACTCGTCGTACGACCAGTTCGCCGGACGCGCCACCGTCTCGAACTTCCTGCCGCTGCTGGCCGAGCGGTTCGCTCGGCAGCGCCTGCATGCGTTGGCGAAAGTCGAGGGACGCACGCATGACGGCAAGCCGACCGTGCTGTTCTTGTGCACCCACAACGCCGGTCGATCGCAGATGGCGATGGGCTTCTTCGAGCACCTGGCCGGTGACGCGGCGGTCGCGTGGTCCGGCGGATCAGAACCTGGCGACGAGCTCAATCGCGCGGCGATCGAGGCGATGCGCGAGCGCGACATCGACATCTCCGGCGAGTTCCCCAAGCCGTGGACGGACGAGATCGTCCGCGCGGCTGACGTGGTGATCACGATGGGTTGCGGCGACGCGTGCCCGGTCTTCCCCGGAAAGCGCTACGAGGAGTGGGTGCTCGACGACCCGGCCGGCATGGACGTCGAGCACGTCCGGCCGGTCCGCGACGAGATCGAGCGGCGCGTCCGCCACCTGCTGCATCAGCTCGACGTGGTCGCCCGCTCCTGAGAAGGGCGCCGGTACTGGCGGCTCACGTCGTGCCGCTCGAAGCCGAAGCGCTCGTAGAGGCCCATGGCGCCCGAGCTCGACTCCTCGACGTAGAGCATCAACTCCCGAGCGCCGCGCCCGGCAAGGTAGTGCAGGCCCGCGGCGAGCAGCGCGGGCCCGAGGCGCATGCCCTGGGCCGAGGGGGCGACGCCGAGCACGTACACCTCGCCGATCGGGCCGGGATGCATCTTCGTCCAGTGGAAACCGAGCAACGGCCCGTCCCGTTCCGCGAGCAGGAAACCGGCCGGGTCGAACCAGGACTCGTGCTCGCGGGCGTCGATGTCGGCTCTGGTCCAGCGACCTTGCTCGGGATGCTCGGCGAACGCGGCCGCGTTGACGGCGAGCCATGCGTCCTCGTCCTGGCCCCGAACGAACGACCGGATCGTGACGCCGCCGGGCAGGCTCGCGTCCGGCAGGTCGGTGACCGGGCGGCGTAGCTGCCACAGCGCGCGCTGGCTCACGTACCCGCGCGCCTCGGCGGCCGGGCCGACCGGGCTTGCCTTGCCGTGCGCCCACACGAGCAGGTCGTCCGGCGCATACGGCTCGGCGGCGGCGAGCAGTTCGCCGGCGGCGTCCCGTGCAGCCAGTTCGGCGACGCCGTCGGCCAGCTGGGCGTAACCGACCAGCTCGTCGCCGTCGTAGGCGAGCAGGTGCGTCGGCCCCGTCTCGGCCAGCTGCAGCAAGGCGTGATCGCTGAGCGGCGGGGCACCGTCGCGGGCCTCGACCTCGGCGATCAGCTTGCGGACGGCGTCACGCGTCGGGTCGTCGAGCGCATCGGGCACCTCGACGGCGAGCACTGCGCAACGCTATAGGTCGGCCAGATCCTCGGCGGTGGCGCGTCGCGACTCGATCGCCTCGGTGTCCGGGGCGGGACGGACGAACTTGTACCCGACGTTGCGCACCGTGCCGATCATCGCCTCGTGCTCGGCGCCGAGCTTGGCACGCAGCCGCCGCACGTGGACGTCGACCGTGCGGGTGCCCCCGAAGTAGTCGTAGCCCCACACTTCCTGTACGAGGTGCGATCGCGAGAACACCCGCCCCGGGTGCTGCGCGAGGAACTTCAACAGCTCGAACTCCTTGTAGGTGAGGTCGAGCGCGCGCCCTTCGAGCCGGGCGCTGTACGTGGTCTCGTCGATGGACAGGTCGCCGACGTGCACGCGCTCCGGTGTCGAGTCGGCGCTGCTGGCGCGCCGGTCGATGGCGAGGCGCAGGCGGGCGTCGAGCTCGGCGGGGCCGGCCGTGTCGAGCACGATGTCGTCGACGGCCCAGTCGGCGGACAGCGCGATCAAGCCGCCTTCGGTGAGCACCGCGACGACCGGTTGGGTGATTCCGATCCCACCGAGCAGCCGCGTGAATGTGCGCGCACCGGCAAGGTCGCGGCGGGCGTCGACGAGCACGATGTCACCGTTCGGACGGTCGATGATGGACCCGGCGTCCAAGGGGAGCACAGTGACCGAGTGGGGCAGCAGGCCGAGTGCCGGCAGAACTTCCGTCGTCGGCTGCATTGCGGCTGTTAGCAGGACTAGTTCCATTCGCGCCTCGCGGGGTTCAGGGAACCGTTCACAGAAACGGTCTCATATAAACCAGGCAGCGCCGCCCAGCACGACTACAGGCAGGATAGCAATGTGAGCCAACCCGAAGTCGTCGCGTTGACCACATCCGACGGCGTGCCGATCGTCGCCGACTACTGGGCTGGAAGCGGCATCGCGTATGCGGTCGCGCACGGATTCACCGGATCGGCCCGGCGCGCAGAGGTGCGACGCATCTGCGCTCGCCTCGCCGCGACGGGCGCCGCCGTTCTCGCGCCGGACTTCCGCGGCCATGGCCGGTCGGGCGGGTATTCGACGCTCGGCATGCGGGAGGTCCACGACCTCGCGGCGGTCGTCGAATTCCTCCGCGCTCGGGGCGACACCGCGGTCGCGGCCCTCGGCTGGTCGATGGGCGGCTCGGTGGTGCTGCGGTACGCCGGCCTGGGCGGTGACGCCGACGCGGTCGCCAGCGTCAGCTCGCCGGGTCACTGGTGGGAGCGCGGCACGAAGCACATGCGTCAGGTGCACTGGGCCGCCGAGACGCGCGCCGGCCGGCTCGCCACGCGCCTGCTGTTGCGCACCCGGCTGTCGACCGGCTGGACCGAACTACCCGAGTCTCCGGTCGAGGTGATCGGAGGCATCGCGCCGCGTCCCGTGCTGATCGTGCACGGCGACGCCGACCATTACTTCCCGGTCCGCCACGCGGAAGTGCTGGCCGCTGCCGCGCCGAACGCCGAGTTCTGGCTCGAAGTCGGTATGGGGCATGCGGAGAGCGGAACGACGCCCCAACTGGTCGACCGCCTCGACAGCTGGGCGCGGGCCAAGCTCGGCTCGACAGTCCGCGAAGGTCTGCCACGATGACCGTTATGTCAAGCGGATCGTCGATGCCCGACCGTGACGACCCGCTCAGCATCACCACGCAGATCCCGGTCATCGACGACTCGGCGAGCCGGCCGCGCCGCCCACCGAGCGGGCGCGGGAAGCGGCCCAAGCCGGCGAGAGCGGCCGACCGGCCGACCGCGGGCGGGCGCCGCGGCCGCCGGGTATCGCCGCGTCCCCGGCCGGACGACATGTCCGGTCCGCTCACCGCGCCGATCCTCTCCGTGGTCAACCATGGCGGCAGCGCGGCCGTCGCGCTCGTGGTCGGCTGCGCTCTCGCCGCGACGGCGTGGATCGGCCCTACCGACCTGGTCATCGGCGTGGCAGTGACGCAGGGCCTGCTCGTCATCTCCTGGGTGCTGGGCACCGCGTTGCCGGGTCGCATCGGTGGCATGGCCGTCGGCGCTCTCGCAGCGGGCGCCGCGGACGTCGTCGTCACGCGCTGGCCGCACGGGCAGCTCGGCACGCTGCTCGGCGTGCTGGCGCTCGCCGTCCCGGCGATGTTCGTCCACCAGCTCACCCGCGGCGTGGTGCGGGCCCGTGTCGCCGAGTCACTGTCCGACATCGCGGTGCTGGTGGTTGCCGTCGTGGCGTTCGCGGCGCTCATCCAGCTGCGGCACGAGTCGGGCGGCAAGCTGATGGTGACCGGCGTACTGCTCGCCGCCACAGCCGCCCTGGTCGTCGGCCATCTCGTCGACATGGTCGCGCCCATTCCGCGGTTCGACGTGACCGTTCCGCGCGGGCTGCTGGCCGTCCTCGCCGCGATCGGCGCCGCCGCGGCGGTGGCCTACCTCCGGCTGCACGACACGGTCGAGTTCACGTCCGGACGCGCGGGCTTCATGGGCGGCGCAATCGGCGGCATCGTCAGCCTGTTCGCGATCGGGGCGGCGTTCATGCAGCAGACCTCGTCCGTGCCGATCGGCGTGAGCCGGCTGATGCGGCCGGTGTTCGGCGTGCTCGTGCCGCTCGGGCTCCTCGCGCCAGTGGCCTACCTGCTGTGCCTCGCGATTCGCGGCTGACCAAACCGCTCACAACCGGGCTCGGTAGGGTCGCCGGATGGTTGACGCAGGCCCGGCAGCGATGGCCGGCCCGATGACCCGGCCGCGGCGCACACGCCGGCGGCGGTGGCCGTGGGTGGTCGCCGTCGTATTCGCCCTGTTGCTCGTGGCTCTCGTCATTGCCGACCGGGTCGCGGTCTCCGCCGCTGACGCCGCCGTCGAGAAGCGGCTCGCCGAGCAGGCACCCTTCGACGCGAGCAACAAGCCGGACGTCTCGATTCACGGGATCCCGTTCCTGACCCAGGCACTGGGCGGCAAGTACGACGACATCGAGGTGTCCGGCGACGCGCTGCGGCTCGAGCAGGTCAGCGGCGTCGACTTCGACGCGCACATGCATGGCGTGCACGTGCCGTTCAGCAAGGCGCTCAGCCGCGACGTCAAGTCCCTGCCGATCGATCGCGTCGATGCGTCGGTGGGCATCCCCTACGCCGAGGCCGCCCGGCTCACCGGAATCAAGGGGTTGACGCTCTCCCAGGGCGCCAAGGGCGCGTTGCACGTGTCGGTTCCCGTGACCGTGCCGGGCTCGTCGGCCACGGTCACCGGAACGGCGGACGCGACCGTCCGGGTCAGCGGAAACCGGCTGTCGTACAAGGTCGGGCAGATCACCGCGGCCGGCGTGCAGTTGCCGGCGGCCGTGAGGTCGGCCGTCGAGTCCCAAATGGACGGTGCGTTCACCTTGCCGTCACTGCCTTACCGGCTCGAGGTCACCGGCGTGACGGCAACGTCGTCCGGCGTGCAGGTGACCGCCCACGCCGCGCACATCGTCGTCGACACGACTACCTGACGCGCTGCCCGGAGAAGATCGCTACGCGGTTGGCCTCGGCGGGGTACCGGCGGCTAGTCTTGCGCGCATGGGCATCGCGCTCTGCGCCGTGAGCACTCCGCTCACCTCTCGCCGCACGGTCGACCTGTGCCGTGTGGGCAGCTGCCTGTGTCGCGTTCGCTGACCGGGTAAACCGACCCGCTCCGCTCCAACCGGTCGTCCCGGACTCAAGTGCGGCTTCACGCTGCCGTGCAACCTTCCACAATCTCGCCCCCTCCCATCAAGAAGGAGAAACCATGAGCCGCGCTGACGTGCTCGTCTCAGCCGACTGGGCCGAGGAAAACCTGAACACCCCGGGCGTCGTGTTCGTCGAGGTCGACGAGGACACCTCCGCCTACGACGGCGGCCACATTGCCGGCGCCGTCAAGCTGGACTGGAAGGCCGACCTGCAGGATCCGGTACGCCGGGACTTCGTGAGCAAGGAGCAGTTCGAGCAACTGCTCGGCTCGCGCGGCATCGGCACCGGCGACACCGTGATCCTCTATGGCGGCAACAACAACTGGTTCGCCGCGTACGCCTACTGGTACTTCAAGCTGTACGGCCACAACCAGGTCAAGCTGCTCGACGGCGGCCGCAAGAAGTGGGAGCTCGACGGCCGCGAGCTGTCCAAGGACGCGGTCGAGCGGCCGGCCGCGACGTACACCGCCAAGGACCAGGATCTGTCGATCCGCGCCTTCCGCGACGAGGCGGTCGCCGCCATCGGCAAGCTGAACCTGATCGACGTGCGGTCGCCCGACGAGTTCTCAGGCAAGCTGCTCGCGCCGGCCCACCTGCCGCAGGAGCAGTCGCAGCGTGGCGGTCACATCCCGACCGCGCTGAACGTCCCGTGGAGCAAGGCCGCGAATGAGGACGGCACGTTCAAG
>DASXRA010000138.1:0-5210 GCA_036506855.1 Jatrophihabitantaceae bacterium | reverse complement strand
GGGGGTGCGCAGTTCATGGCTGGCATTGGCCACGAACAGCCGCTGACCGTCGAACGCGGCGTCGAGGCGCGCGAGCATCTCGTCGAACGTGTCGGCGAGCTCGCGCAGTTCGTCATCCGGCCCACCCAGCCCGATGCGCTGATCGAGCGTCTCGGTGGAGAGCTGGCGGGCCGTGCGCGTGACTCTCGCGATCGGGCGCAGCGCCTGCCGTGCCAGCAAGTAACCGCCGGACGCGCCGATGATCACGATGATGCCGAAGTAGATCAACCCCGTGTGCAACAGGTAGTCGCGCGAATCGTTGCGTGCCTGCTCGCCGAGCTGAGCGGGATTGACCGGTTGCGATTTTCCAGTGCTGTCGGCGATCGAGACGTTGCCGCGGGTGTTGAAAAAGGGCAACCGGGCGATCGAGCGATCCAGCAGGACCATGGACGTGAAAAGCAGCGAAACGCCGACAAGCAAGACCAATCCGCCATAGAGCAACGCCATGCGAATGCGCAGCGTCGGGCGGAGGAATCTCACTGCAACGATCCGGCCTCCTCCGCCGCAGGCGCGAGGGCTGCCGGGTCGATCCGGTAGCCCGACCCGACGACGGTGTCGATGATCGCCGGCTCACCGAGCTTGCGGCGCAGCGTCATCATGGTCACCCGCACCGTGGTGGTGAATGGGTCCGCGTTCTCGTCCCAGACCCGGTCGAGCAGCTCTTCGCTGCTGACCACCGCCCCGTGCGCCATCATCAGCGTCTCGAGGACGCCGAACTCCTTGCGGGTCAGGTCGATCAGCTCGCCGTTGCGGCTGACCGTGCGGCGCGCCGAGTCGAGCTCGATGTCGCCGGCGGTCAGCACCGGTGGAGCTGCCGGCGTCGTCCGGCGGCCGAGCGCGCGAACCCGCGCAACCAGCTCGGCGAATGCGAACGGCTTGGCCAGGTAGTCATCGGCACCGAGCGCGAGGCCGGACACCTTGTCCTCGACGGTGCCGCTCGCGGTCAGCATCATCACCCTGGTCAACAGGCCCTCATCGGCAAGCCGGCGGCAGATGTCGTCGCCGGAGATCCCGGGCAGGTCGCGGTCGAGCACGATCACGTCGTAGCGAGTCAGGGCCGCCTTGCGGTAGCCGTCGTCGCCGTCGAACGCCACGTCGACCGCCATGCCTTCGCGGCGAAGGCCACGAGCGACCGCCTCCGCCAATTGCATTTCGTCCTCTACGACGAGAACACGCATCCGTCAGCCTCCAGCTTTGGGGAATCAGTCACCGGCGATCTCATCCGCATGACGTTCGTCGGGAACGTCCTCGTTCGCGGCGTCACCACTACGTTGAACGAGCGCAGCCCACTCAACGATGCGCCGGCCGATGTCCTGAACAGTAAGCCCGGCGGCGGCGCGCACGTCAGGCACCTTGCCATGGTCTAGGAATCGCACCGGAACGCCGATCTCGCGGGTCGCGACGTCGAGCGCCGCGTCGCGCATCGCCTGTGCAACCCGGGATCCCACACCGCCCGCCACCACGCCGTCCTCGACCGTGACGACCAGCGAGGCGTGGCGGGCGAGTTCGATCAGCGCCGGCGAGACCGGGCTGACCCATCGCGGGTCGACGACCCGGATGGTGTAGCCGGCCTGGCGCACGGCCTCTGCGGCGTCGATGGCATCGCCCGCCATCGCGCCGACGGCCACCACCAGGACGTCGACGTCGTCGTCCACGCCCGGCTCGGCGAGCACGTCGATCCCATCGACGGCGCGCAAGGCCGCGAGCTCGCGTCCGAGCGGCGTCTTGGGGAACCGCACGACGGTCGGCCCCTCGTCGCACTCAGCAGCCTCGCGTAGCTCGGCGCGCAGTGTCGGCTCGTCACGCGGCGCGGCGATGCGCAGGCCCGGCACGACGCCGAGGATCGCGAGGTCCCACACACCGTTGTGGCTGGGCCCGTCGTCGCCGGTGATGCCGGCACGGTCGAGCACGAACGTGACGGGCAGGCGGTGCAAGGCGACGTCGAGCAGCAGCTGGTCGAAGGCGCGGTTCAGGAACGTCGCGTAGATGGCGACGACCGGGTGCAGGCCACCTGAGGCCAGGCCCGCGGCCGACGTCACCGCGTGCTGCTCGGCGATCCCCACGTCGTAGAAGCGCGCCGGGAACCGCTTGGCGAACGCGCCGAGTCCGGTGGGCTCGCACATTGCGGCGGTGATCGCGACGATGTCGTCGCGCTCTGCGGCGATGCGGACGACCTCGTCGGAGAAGACCGATGTCCACGAGGTGCCCGACGATCCGTTCGGGCGCCCGGTGGCGGGGTCGAAGCCGCGGGTCTGGTGCATCTGGTCGACCTCGTCGTTCTCCGCCGGCGCGTAGCCGTAGCCCTTGCGGGTCACGGCATGCACGATCACGGGCCCGTCGAACCGGCGGGCCAGCGACAGCGCATGCTCGAGCGAAGGCAGGTCGTGGCCGTCGACGGGGCCGAGGTACTTAAGGCCGAGATCCTCGAACATCCCTTGTGGCGCAAGGAGATCCTTGACGCCCCGCTTCATGCCGTGCAGCGCGTCGTAGATCGGTGCGCCGACGACGGGCACCCGCGGCAGTCCGTGCTTGATGGTGCCGAGCATCTTCTCGTAGCCCGGCCGCAGTCGCAGGCCGGACAGGTGCTCGGCGAGCCCGCCGATGGTCGGCGCGTACGAGCGCCCGTTGTCGTTGACGACGATTATCACCGGGCGATCGGACGCGGCGATGTTGTTCAGCGCCTCCCAGCACATGCCGCCGGTCAGGGCGCCGTCGCCGACGACGGCAATCACCGGGCGGCGCTCGCCGCGTACCGCGAACGCCTTGGCCAGGCCGTCGGCGTAGGACAGCGCGGTGGACGCGTGGGAGTTCTCGATCCAGTCGTGGTGGCTCTCGGCCCGGCTCGGGTACCCGGAGATCCCGCCGGTCTGGCGCAGGGTCGGCATGGCGTCCGCGCGCCCGGTGAGAATCTTGTGCACGTAGGCCTGATGGCCTACGTCGAACAGGATCGGCTCGGCCGGTGAGTCGAACACCCGATGCAGCGCGATGGTCAACTCGACGGCGCCCAGGTTGGGGCCGATGTGCCCGCTCGTTCGCGAGACCGTCTGCACCAGCAGGTCGCGTATCTCAGCCGACAGCAGCACCAGCTCGTCGTGCGATAGCGCGCGAAGATCCGACGGGGAGCCGATGCGAGGAAGGACGCGACTCATAGCGGCAGAGCTTACTGGTCCGACGTTGCCGTGGCGCCCACTGCGCGTGTTGGTTGGGTTTCGGATCCGGGCACCAGCAACGCAACGCATTCAACGTGATGTGTCATCGGGAAAGCATCGAATGCACGTAGCCCGGCAAGGCGCCAATTCACGTCGACAGCCACCCGAACGTCGCGGCCAAGCGCCGCCGGGTCGCACGCCACGTAGCCGATCGCACGCGGACCGTGAGCCAGGATCGCCGCCATGACGTCCGGCCCCGCTCCGGCCCGGGGCGGGTCCAGGACGACGACGTCCGGTGCCACGTCCAGTTCGCCGACGAGATCGCCGGTGACGCGGCCGTACCGCACCTCGGCGTGCGGCAGGTCAGCGAGGTTGGCCGCGGCGTCGGCGACGGCAGACCGCGACGACTCGACGCCGACCACGCGTCCGTGCGACCCGACCGCCTCGCCCAGCACGGCCGTGAACAGCCCGGCGCCCGCGTACAGGTCCAGGGCAGTCTCGCCGGGTTGCGGCCGCAGCTGGTCGAGCAGCGCCGCGCTGAACGTGGCGGCGGCATGCGGATGCGCCTGCCAGAATCCCGCCGCCTCGAGCTCGAACGTGCGCCCGCCGACGGTGTGCCGCAGCCGGTCCGGACCGTCCAGCACCTCGACCCGGTCAGGTGGGCGCCGTCCGCGCGCCTGCCGGCCTGGACCCGGCCTGTGCGCCAGCACGGTCACCGCGCCGCCGTCCCCGCGGGCCAGCTCGACGCCGGTCAGCCCAGGCCACAGCCGCTGCAGCGCGGGCGCGTCGCCGACCCCGGCCGCACCGAGCGGGCACGCCGACAGTCGCTCGACGTCGTGCGACCGATGCCGCCGCAGGCCGACTCGTCCGTCGCCGTCGATCGAGTAGACGGTGCGCGTGCGCCAGCCGAGCAGGCCGCCGGGCAGCGGCTCGACGTCGACCGCGACGTCCAGGCCGGCGAGCCGCAGCAGCTGCTCGCGCACCACGGCGGCCTTCAGCGCGCGCTGCGCCGTATCCGACGCGTGCTGCCAGTCGCAGCCGCCGCAGCGTCCCGGGCCGGCATGCGGACACGGAGGCGTGACCCGATCAGGCGACGGCTCGAGCACGTCGACGGCGTCCGCCCGGCAGAAGGCCCCGTCGGCGTCCTCGGTGACCCGTGCCCGCACCCGCTCGCCCGGCAGGGCGTGCCGGACGAAGACGACCCGCCCGTGCGGCTCGTCGCCGACCCGCGCGACGCAGTGGCCGCCGTGCGCGGGCGGGCCGACGCGCAGGTCGAGCACGTCGCCGACCAGCGACTCAGACACCCTGCCCGGCTTCGACCCGCGAAGCGGCCTCGTCGCCGCCGGTGTCGGGCGGGCGAACGCGGACCGGCGCCCCGGCGGGAGGCTCGGCGTCCGCGCTCAACTGCGAAGACGCGAGCTGCCAGGGCACGCTCGTCACCATGACTCCCGGCTGGAAGAGCAGCCTGGTCTTCAAGCGCAGCGCCGACTGGTTGTGCAGCAGGTGCTCCCACCAGTGGCCGACCACGTACTCGGGAATGAACACGCTCACGACGTCGCCCGGCCGGTCGCGGCGCAGCGTGCGGATGTACTCGACGATCGGATTGGTCACCTCGCGGAACGGCGACTCGAGCACGGTCAGCCGCACCGGCAGATTGCGCTTCTCCCACTCGGCGAGCAGGTTGCGTGTCTCCGCGTCGTCGACGTTGACCGTCAGGGCAGTCAGCGTATCCGGACGCGTCGCCCGCGCGTAGGCGAGCGCGCGCAGCGTCGGCTTGTGCACCTTCGAGACCAGCACGACGACGTGGTTGCGCGCCGGGAGCATCAAGCCGCTGCCCTCGGGCTCGAGCTCGCGCCCGACGTGCGTGTAGTGCCGGTTGATCGCGCGCATCAGCCCGTACAGGATCGGCATCGCGATGATCACCAGGTAAGCGCCCTTGGTGAACTTGGTGGCCACCACGATCACCAGGACCAACCCGGTGAAGCTCGCGCCGAACGCGTTGATCGCGCGCGAGCGGATCAT
>DASXRA010000137.1:0-4998 GCA_036506855.1 Jatrophihabitantaceae bacterium | reverse complement strand
TGCCCTGGGCCAGCTGCTGAGGGTCGTCGGCCGTCGCGGTCGAGACGAAGATCTGCGCGGTGGCCTCGTACTTCGTCGTCGTCGTCAATGTCAGGGCCACGCCGACCGCGAGACAGACCACGAGCAGTCCTGCGATCAACTTCCACCGCTTGCGGAGGATGCGCAGATAGTCGCGCAGATTCACGTATCGGCCTTTCCGGGGCGTGGGGTCTGCGTCATCGTACGTGCTGGGTCCGTTACCAGTAGTGACCCACCTGCAGAGATCCCACCACAGAGTCGCCACCTGGCACTTTTTGCGACCGATTCCGTGGACGGGACATTGCTCGGCCAGCTGCCCGGGGAGCCCGCCGCCTCGCCTCTCGGCGACGAATCGTGTTGAGCAAACTACAAGAGGTGACGACCAGTTTAGTGGTATTAGGGAGGATTAGTCGTGAGAATCATCCCGCGACGCGTTGGACTTGCGTAAAACGACGCATGGTGCTCTGATGCTCCCGTAGCTGGTGATCTGGCCGGCCCTCGGGGGCCACAGAAGTCACGCGGTGTTCTGTCCGGCATTTGCTGGCAGGCGCCGAGGCAGCACCCAAGGGAGGCTCGCCGGCTTATGGGTGTATTTCCCCAATTCTTCGTACCTCGGCGACGCGAAATGACGAACACTTTTGCTCTCGTCGTATTCGATGTCTTTGCGTTGTACGAAGCGTTTATCATCTCCTACTCAATTCGCGCGCATGCCGACAAGCCCTTTGTCCGGTACGTCTCGGCGCGGGGCTTCGGCGAGCTCTCGGCGGCGATAGCACCGCTCTGGGTGGCGATCTTCGCGCTGTGCGGCCTTTACTCGGTGCGCCAAGATCGCGGCCGCGTCAGCGAGTTCGGCCGAGTGGTCGTGGCCGTGTCGGGTGGGGTGATGTTCCTCATCGTCCTCGACTACATGCAGCAGCGAGCGCCGCTGTTCCCGGGGCGGGCCGTGCCCGTCTACGCGCTCGGGCTTGGGATCGTCTTCGTGCTCGCCTGCCGGCAACTCGTGCGGCTCGGGATGCACGCGATCTTCGTCAGTGGTCGCGGGCTGCACAACGTCATATTGATCGGCACCGGTGATCTCGCGCGCCGCATGCTCGTCTCACTGAGCAAGCCGAGCCAGGGCTGCCGCGTCGTCGCGGCAGTCGACGCAGAACGCGACGGCATGACGCTGCCCAGAAACATCCCGGTCTACCCGACGCTCGATCGCGCGCTCGCGACGAACAAGGCGCGGATCGACGAGGTCGTTCAGGCCGATACCCAGCTCGACCGGGACGAGGTCGCGCGGCTCATGTCGCTCGCGAACTCCCGCGGCATCAGCTACCGCTTCGTGCCCGACCAGTACGGCGTCTACGCCGCCGCTTCGACCATGACCATTGTCGACGGCGTTCCCGTGATGGAGGTCCGGCTCACCTCGCTTGACGGCTGGGGCGCGGTCGGCAAGCGCGTCTTCGACGCCGTCGGTTCGATGCTGCTGCTGGTCGTGCTCTCGCCGCTGCTTCTCGGTCTCGCGTTGGCGGTGAAGATCACCGACCCCAGCGGGCCGATTCTCTACCGGCAGAAGCGGCTTGGACGCGGCGGTCGGGAAATCGGGGTCCTGAAGTTCCGGTCAATGCGCTGGCGGCACTGCACCGGACCGGGCAGGCAATATGCCAACGCCATCGAGGTGTTCGAGGCGATTGGACGCGCCGAGCTCTGCGAGGAGTTCCGGTTGCACCACAAGGTCGCGGACGACCCTCGCACGACGCCAGTCGGCCGGTTCATGCGGCGCACCAGCCTCGACGAGCTGCCACAACTGGTCAACGCACTGCGCGGCGAGCTCAGCCTGGTCGGGCCGCGCGCGATCACCCGCGAAGAACTGCAGCGGTACGGCAGCCAGCGAGCCAGCCTCCTTGCCCTCAAGCCAGGAATCACCGGCCTCTGGCAGGTATCCGGACGGAGCAGCACCGGATATGACGAGCGCGTCAAACTCGATATCCACTACGTCGAGAACTGGAGCATTTCGCTCGACCTGCGCATTCTTGCTAAGACGGTCGTCGCAGTCGCCGGGCGAGACGGCGCCGTCTGAGCCAGACAAGAAACGAACTGGAAACGAGGCTTTTGTAAATTGTCAACTACACTGCGTTCACAAGATCTCATCGTTCAGTCACTTTCTCGTCTACGCTCGGACGGGCTCGGGCACGGGGACTGCCTGCGCGGTAGGGCTCGCTACCCATTCCGCAAGACCTGCACGGCCCACCCGGAGGGACACCGCATGACCACCACCCGTCGCATCGCGACACTGATCGCGATGCTTGCGGCCATTGGCCTGGCCGCCTTCACGTTCAGCTCGAACGCAGGCGCCTATCCGCCTGGAACCGCGCCGACGCTGAGTGTCGGCACGACAACCCCGGCCGCGGGCGGCTCACTGACGATCAGCGGCGCCGGCCTTGGCAGCAATCTGCCCGGCACGATCACGTTGCACACCACAGTGGTCACGCTCGGCACCTTCACCACCAACTCGTCCGGCGGCTTCACCGCGACCGTCACCATCCCGAGCGACGTCTCAGGTACGCACACGTTGGTCGCCGCGACCTCGGTCGCATCCATCTCCATCACGCTGGACATCGGCGGCACCGCCGCGCCGAACGGCACTACGAAGCCCGGTACCGCGTTCACCGGCGCTGCCGTCATCGGCGTCGGCTTCCTCGGCGCTGCACTCCTGGTCGGCGGCGGCATCCTGCTGTTCGCAGGCCGGCGACGCAAGGTTTCAGCCTGACCCTCGCCAACCGAGTCGTGCTGGCGGCGGCCCTCACCGGGACCGCCGCCTGACGACGTCCGGGGACGATGACGACGATCCGGGGACGATGACAGACGACGACTCGCCGGCCGACGACCCGCGGTCGGATGTCGGCGACGCGTTCACCGGACCGGCATGGCATGCCGGCGCCCGACGCCGGCGGCGCTCAAAGCGCGCCCGGTGCCGTTACAGTCGCCGAGCGATCGTGCTCGGCATAGGTGTGCTGGCGATCGGCGGCGCCGCGTGGCTCGTCATCACGGCGTTCATGGCGCGCAGCGACCTCGACCGGGTCAACAGCGGGCTCTCGCAGCTGCGCGTACTCGTCTCGCAAGGCAAGATCGACGACGCACGCCAGCTCGCGCAGCAGCTATCCCGTGACGCTCGCCACGCGCACACCTTGACCACCGGACCAGCATGGTTCCTCTCGGCCGGCGTCCCTTACCTGGGCGACCCGCTCGACACGGTCCGCGGCGCCACCGCGACCGTCGACCAGCTTGGCGCAACCATGCTGCCCGCGCTGATCACCGTCTCGGCCGACATCACACCCGGCAAGGTGCGCACCGCCGGCAACCACATCGACATCACCCGCCTGGCCCGCGCTGCCCCGGCACTGCACCTGGCCGCCGCGCAGACACAAGCGTCGACCGCCACGGTGACCAAGCTGCCCCGCCACACCTGGCTGCCGGCTGTAGACGACGCCCGACGATCACTGGCCACAGAGCTGATCAAGCTGCGTGACAGCCTCACGAGCGCTGACCAGGCCGCGCAGGTTCTGCCGCCGATGCTCGGCGCGGGCTCGCCCCAGCGCTACTTCGTCGGCCTGCAGAACGAGGCCGAGGCCCGCGGCACCGGCGGGCTGCCCGGCGCGTTCGCGATCATCGTCGCCAACCATGGCATGCTCTCCTTCACGAACTTCGAGCCCGACAATGCGCTGAACAACGTCACCACCGCACTCGATTTCGGCGCCGACTACGACGCGCAATACGGCAAGCACGACAGCACCGTCGACTACCTCGACAGCAACGTCAGTCCGCACTTTCCCTACGCCGCTCAGGTGTGGGCCTCGATGTGGCAGCGCAAGAGCGGGCAGAAGATCGACGGTGCCATCGCCATCGACCCGACCGCGCTGAGCTACCTGCTGGCCGTGACAGGCCCGGCAACGTTGCCGGACGGATCGCAGATCACGGCCGACAACGTCGTCGCCCTGACCCAGCAAGGTGCCTACGCCCGGTTCGAGGACCAAGCACAGCGCAAGCACTACCTGCTCGACCTCGCCCGCGTAGTCGACAAGCGCCTGCTGTCGGGCAGCGGCGACACCACCGCCCTGGTTCGGGCAGCCGGGCGCGCTGCCGGGCAACGCCGCCTGCTCGTATGGAGCGCGAATCCCGCCATCGAGACCGTGCTTGCACGAACCCCGTTCGGCGGCGTCGTTCCCGACACAGCGGCGCCATTCGTCGGGCTCAGCATCGTCAACGTCGCCGCCAACAAACTCGACTACTACCTCGACCGCACCATGACCTGGCGCCGCACCGGCTGCGGCACCATCCGGCCGGTCACCGTCACGATCACCCTCACCAACAACGCCCCGCCAACCGGCCTCACTCCATACCAAACGGCTCGGCAAGACAAGCACTCCTACCCGGTCAAACGCGGCGACAATCGCCTGTTCGTCAGCTATCTCGCGACGGCAGGGGCGCAGATGACCGCAGTGTCGGTGGACGGCGAGCCGGCGACAGCCGCGCCCGGCCGCGAGATCGGGCACCCGCTGTACACCGTCGACCTCGAGCTGCCACGCGGCCGGTCAAGGACGATCGTCCTTAGCTTGACCGAGCCGGCCGGCGTCGGTGCGCCCGTCGTGCTCCGGCAACCGCTGGTGCGTCCGGTACACCTCACCCTTGACGACGCCAGCTGCGACTGAGCCTCGCACGCCGAGCGTGTCGAGAACCGCGTCGACGGCCGCACCTACCTGAGCGGCGCAGGCGCGGGCGATATCGAACGGCGCCCCGAACGGGTCGCCGATGTCGTCCCCACGAGGTGGACCGGCCGAGACAACGCCTCGCTGGTCGGCCACATCGGTGACGCGCGCGCGCAACCCCTCCAGTGCGGGCAGCCCCCGCGGGGAGGGCAGCGCGGCGGCCAGCCGGCCGAACTCGCGCAACGTAAACGTGCGCCGCATCGCCGTGGGGTTCGCCTGCAACACCGCGCCG
>DASXRA010000136.1:0-5348 GCA_036506855.1 Jatrophihabitantaceae bacterium | reverse complement strand
ACCCCGAGACAGACACGAGGATTCCCCGATGGATGACGACAGCCGGCTCGTCCGGGCGAACGCGCTGTACGAGCGCGCGATCTTCGGCGGCGACGCCGGGGCGGTACCCGCCGCCGATCGCGAACTCGACGGTGTCGAGGCGGACTTGTCGCTGGCCCGCGGGCGCGTGCTGCACGCCCGGTTCCTGTCGGAGCGGCAGGAGGATCCCCGCGAGGTCGCGCTGTTCGAGCGGGCGGCCGAGCTGTTTCAGCGCCTCGGCGACGTGCGGGGTGAGGGCGAGGCGGCGTTCTGGGTCGGCTGCTTCCACCAGGTCGTGCGTGGCGACTCGGACCTGGCGCTGCCGTTCTTCGAGCGGTCCTACCAGCTCGCCTCGCAGGTCGGCGACAAGCTGACGCTGTCCTATGCGGCACGGCACCTGGGGTTCG
Source organism: Jatrophihabitantaceae bacterium (assembly GCA_036506855.1). GTDB lineage: Bacteria > Actinomycetota > Actinomycetes > Mycobacteriales > Jatrophihabitantaceae > DASXRA01. The sequence continues at coordinate 4,923 of DASXRA010000136.1, read as the reverse complement.
TCTACGCCGAGGCCGGCACGCTGGACGCCGCCCACGAGAAGCTGGACGAGTCGGTGCGGCTGCGCCGCGAGATCGGGTTCGACCCGGGCGTCGCCGCCGGCCTGCTCGCGCTGGCCGAACTGGCCGATCGCGACGGCCGTCCGGACGATGCCCGCGCGCTGCTCGACGAGGCAGACGCGATTGCCGTCGCGAGCGGGGCGGACGGCATCCGCCGCTGGATCGCCGAGGCGCGGGCCGAGCTCGAGGCCTGAGCGACATCCGCGTGACTGCTGTCAAAGGCCGCGTTCTGCGCGAGCGTTGCGAGACGCTGACGACTTCCTGCCCGCGATCATGGGCAGATCGGCTCGCGGCAACCGGCCGAGCTGCACATGATCGGCTCGCCTACTGCGGGCGGTCTCTGCTCGTCACCACGGCCGGAACGCCGCCGGTCGGATGCACCGGACGGTTGGCCACGTCGGGCAGGCGCGACTCCGCCACCGGAGCGGACGGGCTCTCGTCGTGCGCCGCGACCCGGGCCGCCTCGGCGGAGGCGGACTCCGCACCGGCCGGGATCGCTGACCCGGTCGGGTACAGGACGCCGTTCAGGAAGATCCGCTCCTCGCCGGTGATCCAGCCGCGATACCACGGGTCGAAGCCGAGCATGATCGCGTGGCCTGCCCCGAACGGCTGGTCGACGACTGCCGGCCGGCCGGGCAGGTTGGCGTTCGCGTTCACCTCGTAGCCGTAGCAGTTACCGAAGCCGGCCGGTCCGCCGCAGTCGCCCGCGGGCGCGTACGTCGCCACCGCCGTCGCCGCCGGGATCGTCGTGCCGTTGCCGGCCAGCGTGGCAGGGTCGAACACCGGGTCGTTGCTCGACGAGCGATAGATCCAGCCGCCCGCGTCCATGCCCCAGCCCACCGGATCCGCGGTACTCCAGGTCGCGTCGAACGTCGACCCGGGCGTGTTGAGGCCGCTGACCGTGTTCGTGTTCAGCGTGGTGATCCCGGCATTGCGCGCACTGGTCGCGCCGTTCGCCGCGGTGCCGATGAACGTCCCGCCGGCGTTGACGAACGCCTGCACGCCCAGCGCCGGTGTGCCGGCCGAGCCGACCGGCGCGGTGGCCGAGATCGCCGAGGCCGGGTCGATCAGCACGGTGTAGCCGCCGCTGAGCAGCGCGCCGTTCGCAAGATCGGCCGCCGTCAGCTGCGTGATCTGCGACGTGGGCACGCCTTCGTTCTGCGTGAGGTCGAACATCGCATCGCAGTAGCTGGCCGTCGTGCAGTACCCGTCGCCGGTGCCGTGGAATGCCGGGTTGGTCGGAACAGTTGTCGCGCCGCCGTAGATCGCGATCTTCGGCAGGGTGACGGCGTAGTGGCTGACCGGGTAGCCGGCCAGCCCGTGCACCGGCGTCTGCCAGTGCGCCGCGTCGGCGGCCAGCGTGCTGAGCGCGATCGACGGCCCGGCGACGAGCGCCGCCCCGCTGTCGTAGTGGACGCCGTCCGCGTCGAAGCCGGTCGCCGCACGGGCGACGCTCGCGCCCTGGCCGAGCAGCTGGTTGACCATCGCGAGAGCTGACCTCGAGTCGGTGTTGAACGCGTACACGTTCGCGTCGGCGGCCGGGGCGCTGCCCTGCGCCGGATCGCCGATCAGGCTCATCGCGGTGCCGCCGGGCAGTTGCCGGGTCAGGAAGCCGTCGCCGGCGAAGCCGCGCACGAGCGAGTACGACCACGTCACGACGTCGTAGTTGTAGTTGAACGGCAGGAACGGGTTCTCGCCGAGCACCGCCTGGATCCAGTGCTTGTTCGTCTGGTTCATCGGGATGTACAGCGTGCCGGCGGGCAGCGTCACGGTCTCGGTCTGCGCGGGCGACTGGCCGGCGACGGCGTTGATGTCGAAGTTGCCGAACCGGTGCGCTCCGGCGACGGTCACCGGCGCGTCCAGCTTGTACGCGTTCACGCCGACGAACTGAAGATCCTTGATCGTCTGGGCGACATCGCCCGAGTGCTTGCCCGGCAGGTAGTAGTAGCCGCAGATGTCGATGTTCGGGTTCTGGCTGATCTCGCTCTGGCCGATCTCATACTGGTCGACGATCGGCGGGCTGACCTGCGTGTTCTCCTGCGCCGTGCAGCTCTCGCCCTGGGCAACGGCCTCCGGCCATTGCTTGATCCAGTCGGTGAGCAGGGCCTCCTTCTGCGACGCGACGACGTTCACCGTCGTGTCCATCGCCAGGTAGTGGTCGTAGACCTGCTTGCCGTAGTTCTCGTCGTTGCCCTTCTCGTAGGTCATGCCGGCGCCGCCCATCAGCAGCGCCGGCACCGTGTCGCCGTACTCGGGCACGAACAGGTCGTAGGTGTTGTAGTTGCGGTACTGGCCGGTCTGGTCGTTGAACGCCCGCTGGATGGCCGGGCCGATGACGTTCTGGATCTGGTTCAGCGCCGCGTGCGAGATCTCGTGGTGCGCGGCGTCCTGGTCGGGCGGGAAGAAGTAGCCGGACGACTGCTGGTGCGCGTCGATGAAGAACAGGCCGGGGTACTTGGTGATCGCGGCGGTCAGCGCCCTGTTCTCCGGCATCAGGAACGTGCCGCGGTCGCGGTTCGGGTCGAACGCCCAGGCAGTCGCGCGGCTGTTGTGGTCGCGATCGTCCGGAGCGGTCACCGGCTGCACGAACACGTCCAGGTTCTTCAGGCGGGACGCGTTGTCGCAGTCGGTGCGCGCCGCGAGTTCGTAGAGCTCCTTGACCGACGCTTCGCCGCCGGCGGGCTCGTTGCCGTGCGGCGCGCCGGTGACCCAGGCGAAGGCCGGGCGGGCGTTGACCTGCGCCTGGGCCTGCGCGGGCGAGGTCGTGCCGTCGATGACGCCGCGCCAGAACGCCTGGTCGTTGCGGCCGGAGTCCAGGTTGGCGATGTTGTCGGGCGTGCCGATGACGACGTAGCTGAACGGCGTGCCGAGCACGCTCGTCCCCTCCTGGACGATCTTGGCGGCGACCCGCGCTCCGGTGGTGCCGGCGTGGCTGTTGATCGCGTCCACGATCGCCTGCATGTACTGGGTGAGCTGGGCGGTCTTCTTCGCCGACGGCGTCGCTCCGGACAGGCCGTCGCCCGTGGTCCCGCTGCCGAGCGTCGTGCCGAAGAACGCGTCGTAGCTGGGGATGTTCGGGTCGTATTCCGGTCCGCTCGTACAGTTCGACGGCGGGTTCGCGGCCGTGCTGGCCAAGGCGCCTGGACCTACGGTCGGCGCGCCGCCTGCGGCGGCTCCGGGCGCCGTCGGGATCGGGAACTCGCCGGCCACCGAGTCGGCCTGGTCGCTGCTGCGGTACGGACAGAACGTCACGGCCGAGGAATCCACGCCGTTCGGGCATGCGGGGTCGGCCACGGGGGAGCCGTTGACCGGGTTCTCCGGCACCGGCGGGTTGGCGGTGGTGCCCGGGTCGGCGACGTTCGGCCAGATCGCGGGGCCGGGCGTCGGCAGCGTCACCGTGCCGGTGCGCAGCCCCCACCAGTTGTTCGTCGCCTGCACGGGAGTACTGCTCGCCGTCGTCCCGTCCGGCGCCGTGTTGATGACGCCGAACGCGTTGTCGGTGATGTTGCTCTTCTCGATGCTCGACGCCGCGGCGCCCACGAGCCGGATGCCCGCGCCGAGGTGCAGGTTCTGGTTGCCCTCGGTGTGGCTGCCACGCGGGTACGGGTCGTTGTCGGGCGTCGGGGCGAACACGCTCTGCACCGGGGATCCCTGGCCGTTGACCAGGTTGGACGAGACCGTGTCGCCGGTCATCTGCACGGAGGCGCCGGCGCTGACACGCACGCCGTCCTGCCCGAACAGCGGGCCCGTCGTCAAGGGCAGCGGCGGCGGGATCGGTGTGCTGCCGCCGGTCGCCTCGCAGTCGCCGTCGATGACGGTGGGGCCGCCCGCGGTCGGGTCGTTGTAGTTCTGGCAGAGATTGCGGCCGGCGATCTGGTCGTTGGTCAGGACGGCCTTGCTGCCCGCGCCGTCGACCAGTACGCCGACTGCGTTGTATCGCTCGACTCGGGTGTGGTCGATGGTGAGTGTCCGAGCTCCCGCGCCCACGTGTGCGATGCCGTAGCCGAACGTGTTGCTGCGGAAGCCCCCGGGCTTCTTGTATCCGTCCGCGCTCTCGTCGATGTCGAGGCCCGCGACCCGGGCGCGATTGACCGAGCCGGCAGCGTCCACGAACACGACGCCCGCGGTCGCGTAGATGCCGCTCGCATCGAACGTGATGCCGGAGATGTTGACCGTCGCGCCGATGACGGCGACCAGATCGCCCTTGCCGTGACGGATGTCCGGGTGCGTCTCGGCGATCGGGCCGGCCGGGTTCTTGCGCGGCTGGACGGTGACCTGGTCGGCGCCGACCCCGACGAGGTTCAGGTTTTTGGTGATGGTCAGCGCGTTGCTTCCTCGCACGCCACTGCCCTCGACGTACGTGCCCGCGCAGACCGCGACGGTGTCGCCGGGCCGGGCGGCGTCGATCGCCGACTGGATGGTCTGGAAATGCGGGGCCGGGCAGCCGTCGCCGACCGACAGCGTGGCTGGTGGTCCCGCGGCGTTCGCGTGCCCGTTGGTGGCCGCCACGGCCATCGCGATTCCGAGGGCCGCCGCGGACGCGACGTACTTCAGCTTTCGACCGTTCATCTCGATCTCCGCCCAACACGCCACGATCCGATGCGGGAAGCCAGAACGTAGCGCCGGGCGATCCGCGCGCACAAGCAACGATTTCGGCATTTGCGCGGGTCGGCTCGTCCAGACCAGCCGCGCGCCTCGGTTCTGCCGCCCGCTTCTCCGCTGGAATAACCACCTGCGGGCGGCCGATTCCCGGCGATTCCAGCGGGGAAGCGCGTGGGGCAGCCGTTGCGGACGCCCGCGCGTCCTCGTTGGGGGAGACTGACCGGCTATGGACGCGGACGGGCTCGACGAGGATCTGCGAACGCT
>DASXRA010000135.1:0-3884 GCA_036506855.1 Jatrophihabitantaceae bacterium | reverse complement strand
CTTCCTGCGCTGGAAAGCCGGATCGCGATTCGAAACGGGCGAGTGGACCCTCGGCTCCCGCTACAAGTGGATGTGCATTGTCGCGGTCGCCGAGATCGTGGTCACGTCGATCGTCGCGCTGCTGCCGACATCGTTCGCCGGGGTGCCGTGGAACGACGGGTTCGCCTGGAAGTACGTGAACTACACGATCCTCGTCGTCCCCGGCGCCTTGTTGCTGCTGTGGGTCTGGTGGCACGTATCGGTGAAGAACTGGTTCACCGGGCCGAAGACCACGATCGACCTGCCCGAGGGCGTATCGGCCGCGGACGAGATCGCGCTCGAACACCACGGCAGCACGGCGCATCTGGGGGCTGCACCGATCGACACGTCGCCCGACGATGTGCCCGATCGCCTCTGACCGCGCACGCTATCGCAACACGTTCACGGCTAGCGCCGCGATCAGCAGACCCGACGTCAGCGCGCTCAGCAGCCAGCCGCGGTCGCTGGTCAGGACGCGTCCGAGCACGGCGCCACTGCCCGCGAGCGTCAGTTGCCAGCTTGCCGACGCAGCGAACGCGGCGAGCACGAACACGGCGCCGGCCGGCGCGGAGACGGCCGCAGCAGACCGGTGGTCGACGACGAGCGCCGTGAAGTACACGATCGTCATCGGGTTCAGCATGGTGATGGCCAGCAGGCTCAGGTACGTCCGGGCCGCGCCGGACCGGTCGCTCGGTGCCGTGGTTCGGCCAGAACGATGGCCGTGGACGGCCTGCACGACGATCCGCGCGGCGAGGGCGAACAGCACGGCGCCCGACGCGATGCGCAAGGCACCTGCCGCGGGCTGGATCAGCGACGCGAACGAGCGCCCGCCGAGTACCGCCAGGGTCGCGTACACGCCGTCCGCGGTTGCCACGCCCAGCGCCGCCGATGCGCCGATACGCATGGACGTCCGAGCCGTGAGAGCCACCAGGTAGGTCGCGATCGCACCGACCGGTAGGGCGATGCCGTACCCGGCCAGCAACCCCGCGACGAGCGCGGCCGTCACGTGACGAGGTGGCAGCGCCTCCGATGCGGGCCGGCCTGCTGCTGCGACGCCGCGGTGGACGCGACGGTCGGCAGCAGTGCGGGCGCGATCGATGACATGGCCCGGATCGTCGCAGAGCAGGCCGTTGGCGCGCGACCGATTTCCGCTACGGCACGGGCTTGCGGAAGAACACGCGGCTGAACCCGTGCTCGGTCGCCCGGTGCGTCTCGACGAAGCCCCGGCGGGGGTAGTAGGCGAGGTTCTCCGTCATTGCCTCGTTGGTGTACAGCCGGATCTCACCGAGGCCCGCTGCCACAGCCTCTCGCTCCGCGAGGTCGAGCAGGCACGTTCCGATTCCACCGCCCTGAGCGTCAGGCCACACCGCGACGTTCTCGATCAGCAGGTGGTCCGAGTAGGCCTGCAGCACGAGCACGCCCACGATCTGGCCCGCCAGCTCGGCCACCCACACCGAGCCGGCCTCGATCAGGGCGACGTAGTCGGCGCCCATCGGGGCCGGCTGCTGTCCGATCCGCGCGACGTAGTGGACGTACGCGGCGTGCACCACGCGCGTCACAGCACCGGCGTCGTCGGCGCGGGCCTGCCGGGTCGTGACCATGAGCGCCAGTCTCGCGCAGGTCGCCTCCGAGTCCGCGAAGAGGGCAGTGTCCATTGGAGCGCTCACCGCAAGCGACGAAGATGGCGGCTGACCCGTTCGTCCCGCTCCGCCGAGGAGGCACAAGATGCCCGGCCGTACCTACCGAATCACCGAAGTAGTCGGCACGTCGTCCGAGGGGGTCGATGACGCGATCAAGGGCGCCATCGGACGCGCCGCGCGAACCCTGCGCGGGCTGGACTGGTTCGAGGTCACCGAGATCCGCGGGCACATCGTCGACGGCGAGCTCGGCCACGTCCAGGTCGGGTTGAAGGTCGGCTTCCGGCTCGACGAAGCCACCTGAGCTCAGTCCAGGAGGTCGTGTACGGGCTCGGCGGCACCAAGGCTGGTGGCCGATGCGTTGGGGCGCACGTACTCGACGCCCGCGGGCCAGCGGGTCGTGTGTTGAGTTTCGAACGCGGCGTCGTAGCGCAGGTAGGCGACGTCGTCGATGTCGACCCGGAACAGGTGGAACTTGCCCGGCTCCGGATTCCAGCCCAGATCGCGGGCGACGGCGTCGGCATAACGGCGCTGGGAGCCGGCATCGTCGACGACGACGGCTGTGCCGCGGATCTTGAACTCGCCCTCGACCGCCGTCGGGGCCGGTCACGGCGCTGTGCACGAGCAACCGCGGGTCGCGGAGCAGGTCGCGAACCTTCGTCGACTGCCAGAGCAGGCCGAACCACAGCTCGCCGTCGAGGACGTACGGTTCGGCCGGGCTCACCCGCGGCGTGCCGTCGCGGCGGATCGTCGCGATAAGGACGACGCCGGGCTTCAACAGCCGGTCTCGCCCGAGTTCAGCCAGGCGGGGTTGCTGGCGCTCCAGATCGATCCATCGCACGAGTCATCGATACCAGGCAGTGCTGACATCGAGAATGGTCTGGCCCCGGTTGTCGTGCCTCTCGCTGCCTGGCTCAAAGCCGCTTGACCAGGTGACGGGCTCAGGTCTCGGCGAGCTCCTCGTCGAGGTTGATGTCGCGGCTGTGGACGCGGTCCGGATGCAGGAACACGAACCGCTTGTACGACCAGAACCGGAACACCGTGCCGAGCCCGATCGTCGCGACGTTGACGACGTTCATGGCGAGCAGGTGGTGCTTGAGGTGCAGCGGATACTCGAACAGGCCGATCACCGCAAGGCTGAACAGCAAGGTGACGACGTTGATGCTGAGGAAGATCGACGTCTCGCGGCCGATCCCGGTTCGCGCGCGATGGGAGAACGAGAAGTACCGGTTGCCGAAGTAGGTCACCGCTGTGGCGCAGAACGTCGAGATGCATTTCGCGATGATCTGGCCGTGACTGAAGAACAGGTTGAACAGGCCCACGTCGATGACGAAGCCGACAGCGCCGACCACGCCGAAGGCCGCGATCTCTTTGAGCAGGATCCGCCACGAAGCGCGAAGCCGTTCCAGAAGCGTCGGCGTGGTCGTTTTCAGCATGATGAGCGCGGAGTCTACCTGGGTATTACATGACACTCGGGCGGTGTAGGCCCGCGTCGAGCGGACGACGTGGATGGCGGTTACCCTCTTGCGACGTGGACGCCCGCACCGGACTGCCGGTCGTCGGCATGGTCGGAGCGGGCCAGCTGGCGCGGATGACTCATCAGGCGGCGATCGCGCTGGGACAGTCCGTGCGAATTCTCGCCGAATCGGCCGACGACGGCGCGGCGCTGGTCGCGGCCGACGTCGTGGTCGGCGACTACCGCTCCCTGGACGACCTGCGCGCGTTCGCGCGCGGCTGCGACGTTGTGACCTTCGACCACGAGCACGTACCGAACGAGCACGTCGCGGCGCTCGCAGACGCCGGGGTATCCGTGCATCCGGATGCCGCCGCGCTGCGATATGCACAGGACAAAGCGGTCATGCGAGCCCGGCTCACGGAGCTCGGCGTGCCCAGCCCGCGGTGGCTCGACCTCTCGGCAGCCGACGAGCCCGGCGCGGCGCTGGTCGAGTTCGGTGCCGAGGTCGGCTGGCCGGTCGTGCTCAAGGTCGAGCGCGGCGGGTACGACGGCAGGGGAGTGTGGCTGGTCGGGTCACTCGACGAGGCGGCCCCGCACCTGGACAGCGGCGCCCCGTTGCTCGCCGAGGCGAACGTCCCGATCGCGCGCGAGCTGGCCGCTGTCGTCGCGCGGTCGCCGTTCGGGCAGGGTGCCGCGTGGCCGGTCGTGCAGACCGTCCAGGACGACGGCATCTGCGTCGAGGTGATCGCGCCGGCGCCCGACCTGCCCGGCGC
>DASXRA010000134.1:0-1685 GCA_036506855.1 Jatrophihabitantaceae bacterium | reverse complement strand
CGTCGGCGACGACAGCCACGTCGCCGTCTCGATCCGTACGACGGACCGGCATACCGAGCTTGGCCAACTCGGCGAGAAGCAGCGGCGAAGGGTGACCGTAGTCGTTGTGCAGCCCGACCGAGATGACTGCCAGCCGGGCGTGCACCGCTGCGAGGAAGCGTGCATCGGAGTACGCGCTGCCATGGTGCGGCACCTTGAGCACGTCGGCGCGCACGTCGACGCCCGCGGCCAGCATGGATTGCTGCGCCTCGATCTCGGCATCGCCGGGCAGGAGGATCCGGACGCCTCGCACCGTCGCCCGCAGGACCAGCGACGAGTTGTTCGGATCGGACCGCGTGCCACGCATGGCGACACGTGGAGCCAGCACCTCCAGGTGCACAGCGCCGACGTCGATCCGACCGCCTATGCCGGGCGACTCGACCGCCAGCCGGTGATCGGCGAGCACGTCACGAACGATCTCGACGCCGGACGCGGGCTCGGCGAGCGGACCGGCGATCGCGGCGCGGACCTGCCGGCCGTGGAACACGCCGTCGACACCGCCGACGTGGTCGAGGTGGTAATGGCTGATGATCAGCAGCGGGATGTCGTGGACGTGCAGGTCGGCCAAGCACCGATCGACGGCGACCGGGTCCGGGCCGGTGTCGACGACCACTGCGCTGCCCGGCCCGGACGGGAGCACCAGGGCGTCGCCCTGGCCGACGTCGCACGCCACGAGCACCCAGCCGTGCGGCGGCCAGCCGGACACGACGGCGCGCACGGGTAGCTGCACGATCAGGGCTACTCCGGCGGCGCAGGCCAGTACGCGGCGCGGTCCGGCGCGACCAGCCAGCCACAGCGACAGCAGCGTCGCAGCGAGCAGTGCGAGCCCGCCGGGCACACCACTCGGCCACGGCAGCGTCGCACCGTGCCGGCTGCCGAAGAACTCGGCGTCCCACACCAACCATCGACACGGCCAACCGGCCAGTTGCGCGAGAACCACGCCCATGCCCATCCACACGGGCGCGATCAGTGCGGCACCGAAGCCCAGCACCGTCGTCACGGCGACCACCGGCTCGGCGAGCATGTTCGCCGGGATCGCCACGATGCTGACGCGGCCGGAGATGGCGGCGACGACCGGCGCCGTGACGACATGCGCCGCCGCCGCCACCGCTGCGGACTCGGCGATGACCGGCGGCACTCGACGGCGGCGCAGCGCCGATGCCCAGGCAGGCGCGATGAGCAGTAAAGCGCCGGTGGCAAGCACGGACATCGCGAAACCCGCGTCGACTGCGAGCTGAGGTCGCCAGACGAGCAGGCCGAGCACGGCCGCGGACAGCATCGGCACGCCGTCGCGTTGCCGCCCGGACGCGAGCGCGGCAAGGGCGATCGCCGCCATCAGGGCCGCTCGCAGCACGCTGGGTGAGGGACGCGCGACGACGACGAACGCGCCGAGCACCGCGAGGCCGACTGCCGCGGAGGTGACCGGGCCGGCGCCGAATCGTCGCAACGCGAGCAGCGCGGCACCGACGATGATCGCGCAGTTGGTACCGCTGACGGCGACGAGATGCGTGAGGCCGGCGATCCGGAAGCGCTCAGCCAGCACCGGATCGAGGCCGCTCGTGTCGCCGTCGATCAGGCCGGGCAACAGGCCGCGCGGCAGGGCGGGAAGCCCCGACGACGCCACCCGCAACGAGGCTCGCACCGTG
>DASXRA010000133.1:0-7227 GCA_036506855.1 Jatrophihabitantaceae bacterium | reverse complement strand
TCGACGAATCCGGCAACGCGATCGACCCCAGCTTCAAGACGCCGGAGCAGGGGGCCGCAACGCAGGTATGGGCCGCGACCTCCCCGCAACTGGACGGCATGGGCGGCGTCTACTGCGAGGACTGCGACATCGCCGAGATCGCCACCAGCGACAACGGGCTCGGCGTGCACGCATACGCGATAGACCCGGACCAGGCGGCTCGGCTATGGACGCGCTCGGCCGAGCTCACCGGCGTCGACGCGTTCGCGGCCGCGGCATGACGCGAGCTACTGCTGGAACTGGCCCGGGCCGAGAACCTGCCAGTCCGATGACGCGTCCGGGTCGCTGATCGAGCCGAACGGGACGGTGAACGCCAGCGCCTGCGAGGTGGAGCGCTTGATCGTCCACAGCGTCGGCTTGTCGCCGGATCGGTCCCACGCGATGCCCTGGCCCTCGACGTTCGGCAGGTTGACCGTGGCAACCCATTGCAGCTGCGAACCCGCGGCCGGGACGTTCATGACGTAGGCCTCGCCGAGGTCGTGGCCGGTGATCCACAGCCGCCCGTCGGGACCCCATGACCCGCCAGAGTTACTCATCGGCTTGAACTGGTCGAGGATCGCTTTCGGGATCGTCCAGGCCTCGATGATCTGGAAGTTGTCGTCCAGCCGGGCGATCTGCGTGTTGTCGGTGCCGCCGTATGGCTCGGTCTGGCCGTCGGGCACGACGTCGTAGTTGGCGAAGCCGGCCCACCAGGCACCGTCATGGCGGTCGATCCAGGTCAGCGAACCGCGGTCGATGCCGAAGCTGTACGTGCTGATGTGCCGCATCGTCCTCGTGTCGAAGACCTCGATCGAGCTCCGCATCGGAGACTCGTCGTAGTTCGAGTGCGCGGCGTACAGCTTGCCGTTGACGACGACGCCGCTGTCCATGTGGATGATCGGGCCGTCGTCGCTGCCCACGAACTGGAGCAGCGGCTCGCCGGTCGCCTTGTCGTGCTTGGTGATGCGGCGGTTGTTGACCACGTAGAAGTACTTCTGGTCGACGGCGACGGCCTGGTGCGCGTCGAACGTGTCGTACGTCCTGGCGAGCGTGGCCGTGAACACCGGCGGCTCCGCGGCGGCGAGGGCCGGCGCGTGCGGTGCGCGCGACGGTCCGGACGCCTGAGCCGGCACGAGGCTGGTGCCCAGGGCAAGTGTTCCGACGGCGAGGGAGGCGGCCACGCCGGCCGCGATCTTGGTTCGGGCAAGCATGATCTGACCCTGCCGGTCGCAGCGTTCGCCGATGCAAACTCGCCGAAACGGCCGGGTGAACCGCCCGCGAATCAACGGCGCGGCTCTCGTCCGGATCGGACGTGAGCCGCGTTCGGTCAGTTCGTGTTACGACGGTCGGCCGCCCATCGGGGGAGAGGCGACCGACCGCCCTCATGCGGCAGCCTAGGGCTGCCCGTCCTCTGCTGGACGGCGCCTGCGCGCCATCAACAGCAGCATCGCCCCGCTGAGCAACAAGATCAGCGCGGCGCTCAATGCGGGCGCGACCGACGCGCCCGTGCTTGCCAGACCACTGCCCAGCGACGCTGCCGAGCCTCCGGCACCGCCATGCGCACCACCCGACGAGCCGCCGGGGCCGCCGTTCACCGGCGCCGGCGGGCCCGGTGTCGGGGGAGTCGGCGGCGTCGGCGGGGTTGGTGGCGTCGGCGGAGTCTCCGGCGGACCGCACGACGCTGTCGCGGAGCCGAGGAGTCCGACGGCGTTGCCGCACACGGTGATCGGGGTCGTGATCGGTATCCCGATCGGCGTGCCTGGTGGCGTCGTCGTGGTTACCGAGCTGACCGTGCAGCTTGCCGTGGCATTGCCGATGGCGTTGCCGCAGACGGTGACCGGTGCCGTGATCGGGATGACCACCCCACCGCCGCCCGTGGTCGTGCTGGTGACGGCCGGCGTGGTGCACGACGCCGATGCGGTGCCCAGTACGCCGCCCGGGTTACCGCACACGGTGACCGGTGCCGTGATCGGGACGACCACCCCGCTGCCATCCGCCGTCGTGGTCGTTGCGGCGGGCGTTGTGCAGGCGGCCGTCGCGGACCCGATCACGCTGGCTGCGTTGCCGCAGACGGTGACCGGTGCCGTGACGGGAGCAATGATCCCGTCACCGGTCGCCGTCGAACTGGTCGTGCCGCCCGTTCCGCCGGCGGCCGGGCCGCAGGCTGCTGTGGCGTGACGGATGGCGGCAACCGCGTTGCCGCAGACGGTGATCGGCGCGGCTATCGGTGCACTGATCCCATCGCCGGACGTGCTGGCTGACGTGCCGGCGGGTCCGCCAGCACACGCGGCACTGCTACTGCCGATCACGGATATTGCGTTGCCACAGGCCGTGACCGGTGCGCTCACCGGCACCTGAATGCCGTTGCCGCTGCTGGTTGCGCTGGAACTGGCGCCCGCTGCGCCGGAGCAACTAGCCGTACTGCTGCCGAGGACCGCCACGGCGTTGCCGCAGGCGGTGACTGGTGCGCTCACCGGCACGTGGATGCCGTTGCCGCTGCTGGTTGCGCTGGAGCTCCCTCCCGCGGTGCCGCCCGAGGTGGACGTCGCCGAGCTGTGCCCCAGCACCGCGATCGCGTTACCGGTCACGTTGACCGGTGCGCTCACCGGCACGTGAATGCCGTTGCCGCTGCTGGTCGCGCTGGAGGTCCCTCCGCCCGTGTCGCCCGAGGTGGACGACGCCGAGCTCTTCCCCAAGATCGCAACCGAGTTACCGCTCACGTTGACCGGTGCGTTGACCGAGATTCCGATTCCCGACCCGGAGCCGACGTGGATCGCCGGTGCGGCGGGGACTCCGGCCGGTGACACAGGATGTATAGCCAGAGTGGCGTGGCCGAGGATAGCGATCGAGTTTCCCTCGACGTTTACTGGCAAATTGATCGATATATGTATGCCCGACCCGCTGGCGGGTGTGCTGCTCGCATCGTTGGAGCCCTTGGCCGAGGCGATTCCCGCGCCGATGGCCCAGAGTCCACCGGTGAGCAGCACGCCCTGCAGGCCGCGCTTCACCCAATGGTTCATGGTTCTCCCTTTGACAACTGCGATTTCGTCGACGACTGCAATTCGGCGACGAGCGTCGTCGAGGACGGACGAATCGACCCCGCACCGGATGAGTCGCGGTACGGGTCAGCTGCCGTGTGCTAGTCGGGAGAGAAGCCTGGGTCGTCCGCGAGCATGCGAACGATGCCTCGTGCCGCCAGCGGGACGGCAACGAGCGCCAGGTCGCGGGGCGACCTACCGGGTGCCGGAGGTGTCGCCATCAGATTCGTGCCGGTGGCCGAGCCTGCGGCCGCGGCGGTGCCGTCCGGGGCAGCCGGCACCCCGGGGTCGGGGCCGGGCGGCGGCGCGGTCGGGATCGGCACGGACGCTGGAAGATCGGCCTGCGCAGTCGAACCGGCACGCGGCGCGGCCGCGGCGGCCCCCCTGCTCGCGGCGAAGATCGCCGGTGGACGCGGCACGTTGGTCACGGCGTGCGAGCGCCGTGCTGCCGCTGTCGGGGTGGCGGGCTGCGCGGGCAAATCCGCAACAGCTGCAGGGGATTCGCCAGTGGCCGGCTGCAGCTGGGGAAGCAGCGGCGCCAGCGGCGTCACCAGCCCAGTGAGCGTCGGGGCGATCACCGAGTCACTGACCGTGTCAACGGTGTGCACCAGCGGATCGACGACCTCGGCGAGTGCCGGTACCGGCACCGCGTCCGTCACCGACTGAACGGTGTGCGTGGTCTGCGAGAGCAGGCCCGTCACGACGACGGGCAGGTCGGTGGCGGGTGTGCTCGGTGGCGACGACGTCGCCATGGACGCCGTGTGGGTCACGGCGTGCGTCACGTGCTGGGCGGCTACCCCCTTGGCGGCCGGCTGCTTGCCCCCGAGGACGGTGCGCAAGGTGTCGCCGAGCAGTTGCGTGACCGCGTCGGGCCGGGATGCCGAGGCGGGCGTGGGATGCGTCGGCGGGGTCGCGTCCGCGCTCGTTGCGCTCAGCAGCGCGCCGATGAACCAAGCCGCCCCTGCGGCACCGGCCACGATCACGGCCCGCCGAAGCAGGCGCGTTGGCCGGGGGTCGTCCGCGCGAGCGCCAGCCACAGGCGTCGCCTCGAGCGCGGACATGCAGATCTCCTTTGACCCTGTGCAGTCTGATCAACGAGACAGAGCGTGCCCAAGACACGCCATTGCGTGTCCTAATTTGCAGGCCGGGTCCGGCGAGCACGTTGATCTCCGGATCGATGACCGGCGAGTATGGCGGCATGAGCGACGGGCGAGCTGAGGGCGGGCTCACCTTCCTCGGGCTGATCGGGCACAACGTCGGCGTCAAGAAACTCCGATTGGCGCTCGCGTCGCTCGCCGTCGCGGTCGGCGTCATGACCGTGGTGACGTTCAGCATCGTCAACCACAGCCTGCGGGCGAGTGCCCTGGCGATCATGCAGACCGGCCGTGCCGACTTCACCGTTGCCCAGAAGGGCGTGTCGGATCTGCTGAACAGCAACATCGACGAGGCGACGCTTCGCCGGATCAGCACCTACCCGCAGGTCGGTGGCGCGATCGGCGTCCTCGTCGGGACGACCAAGCTGAACGCCGACAACCCGCTGTTCGTCGAGATCGGGATCAACCCGGGCGAGCTCGCCGATTTCGGCGTGACCGTCGTGGCCGGAGCGCCGTTCGACGTCGGCGCTTCGGACCAGGTGATGCTCGGCTGGCGCGCGGCCAACAACCTCGGTAAGCACGTCGGGGACGTGCTGCAGGTCGAGCAGGTGACCTACCACGTCGTCGGCATCTACTCGACCGGCCAGGCCCTCGGCGACGCCGGCGCGATGTTCCCGCTCCTCGCGTTCCAGGCCGAACAACGCCAGCCGAGCGAGCTGACCTTGGTGTTCGTGCGCATCCGGGCGGGCGCGGACGTGGCCGCGCTGCGCTCGCGGATCGAGCGGGACAACCCGCAGTTGGTGACCGTCCGGACGGCGTCGGACTTCGGGCGCGCCGATCGGAGCCTGTCGCTCATCAACGCCGCGGATCGGGGCAGCGGCATCCTCGCGATCCTGGTCGGTGCGGTGATCGTGATGACCACGATGACCATGACGTTCATCGAGCGGACCCGGGAGTTCGGAGTGCTCGCCGCGGTCGGCTGGTCGCGGCGACGTGTCGTGGGCATGGTGATCGCCGAGGCGCTGTGCATCGGCCTGATCGGTGCCGCCGGTGGCGTCGTGTTCTCGTTCGCCGCGACGCAGGCGATCGGGCAACTGCCGAGCCTCGTCGGAATCCTGCATCCCGAGTACACGTCGGGCGCGTTCTGGCGCGCGCTCTACACGGCCGGTGCGATGAGCCTGCTCGGCGGCGCCTACCCGGCGGTCCGCGCGGCGTTCTTGCGTCCGCTGGAGGCGTTGCGCCATGAGTGAGGCCGACGTCGCCGTCGAGGTCCGCGACGTGCACAAGGACTTCGACCACGGAGTGGTTCCCGCGCTCACCGGCATCTCCCTTTCGGTGGGGCGCGGTGAGTGGGTGGCGGTCAACGGCCCGTCCGGATGTGGCAAGTCGACGCTGCTGCATCTGCTTGCCGCCCTGGACGTGCCGACGTCGGGCACCGTCGAGGTCTTCGGCGACGACCTGGCCCACCTGCGCAGCCCGGCACAGTTCCGCCGGACGAGCGTCGGGCTCGTGTTCCAGCTGCACAACCTGCTGCCGCAGCTCACGGCCGCGCAGAACGTCGAGATCGCGATGTTCGGACGGTTGCGCGATCGCGCGGAGCGGCACGAGCGGTCCTACCGGCTGCTCGCCGACGTCGACCTGGCCGGCCGCGAGTCGCGTCCGCCGACGCGGCTGTCCGGCGGCGAACGGCAACGCGTCGCGATCGCGCGGGCGCTGGCCAACGACCCGCCGTTGCTGCTCGCCGACGAGCCGACCGGCAACCTGGACACCGCCTCGGTCGACCACGTCATCGAGCTCGTTCAGCGGCTGCGCCAGGCTCGTCCGGAGCTGACCGTGATCATGGTGACGCACGATCCCCGAGTGGCTGACGCGGCCGACCGTGTCGTCCACATGCGGGACGGGCGGATCGTGACGGACGCCGAGCCCGCTACCGGCTAGCGCACGACCCGGTAGCGCAGGTGCGTGACGAGATCGGTGCCGCTGACCTCGCCGAGCTGCTCGGGGCCCAGCGCACCGACGCCGTCGAGCAGCCGTTCTCCGCGCCCCAGCACGATCGGCGTCACGTGCAACCTCAGCTCGTCGACAAGCCCAGCCGCCAGGTACTGGTTCACCGTGTGCGCGCCGCCCGCGATCGACACGTCGCCGTCGCCGGCCGCCTCGCGGGCCTGGGCCAGCGCGGCCTCGATCCCATCGGTGACGAATGTGAACGTCGTGCCTCCCTGCATCTGAACCGGCTCGCGAGGATGGTGCGTGAGGACGAAGACCGGCGCGTGGTAAGGCGGATCGTCGCCCCACCAGCCTGTCCAGACTTCGTCCCATTCGCCGCGTATTGGGCCGAACATGTTGCGCCCCATGACGTAGGCCCGCGCGCTGGTGATCGCATCGAGCGCCGCGGCGTTCTGCTCGGGCTGCTCGAACATCCATCGGTCCAGGGCGTCGACGTTGCCGTCGCCGAACGGCTTGTCGGCGCTTTGGTTCGGACCGGCTGCGAAGCCGTCGACCGAGATCGACATGTCGCAGGCGACCATGCTCATCAGCTGTCCTCCTCAGTGCGTTGCCGAGACGTCGGCACCGAGGCGTCGTTCTCGACATCAACGGCTAGGCGGGTGCGAACTCGATCGGCCCGTCGGCCTCCTCGGTCGGCGCGAGCGACGCCTGGGTCACCGAGACCAGGCAGTGCTGAGTGCTCCCGCAGACGATCTTGTTGGCGCCGAACGGGCCACGCAGCACCCGCAGCTGGGCCCGGACGTTGCCGGTCGCGTCCGAGGTCACGGCCAGCATGCCGGACAGATTGCAGTCGCCGGCCCCCGTCTTGGTTCCCTTGTCCGCGCACTCGATCACCTGAAGCGCCTCGTTGGGGCTGAAGCCCGACGCGTTGACCAGCACGATCTGCTTGTCCTGCAGGCCGGTCGCCGGGGTGACCTTCACCGCGGGCTTGCCAGCTGCCGCAGACGTTGTCGAAGCAGACGACGACGGGCTCGAGCTCGACGGCGCCTGCGCGGTTGGCGTCCGCACGACGTTCGACGAGCCGCTGCTGCATGCGCTGAGCGCCGCAGCGGCAACTACGGCCGCGACCG
>DASXRA010000132.1:0-2821 GCA_036506855.1 Jatrophihabitantaceae bacterium | reverse complement strand
CCGAGGCCGGCGCCGCCGGAGCCCGTACCGGTCTGGTCAGCGCGGCTGAACCGCCCGAACGCCCGCGGCAGGAACTCGCTCGGGAAGCCGGGTCCCTCGTCGGAGACGTGGAATTCGGCGGCGTCGCCGACCCGGACGACGTCGAAGCGCACCGCACGGCACCGTGCAGCAGCGCGTTGTCGAGCATGTTGTGCAACGCCTGGCGTAGCTGCGTCGGGTCGCCGCGGACGACCAGCCCGTCCTCCGCCTCGACGGTCAGCGTCCGGCCCAGCGCCGTCGCCTTGGCCTGCAGTGGACGCGCCGCGTCCCCCACGAGCTCGCCGACGGGCAACTCCGCGCGCACCAGCGCGCGCTCGTCGGCCTGGGCGATGGTCAGCAGGTCGGCGGCGATGGTGCCGAGCCAGTCGGCCTCCTCGACCGCGGACGCGATGGCCTGTCGCAACTCGTCGGCCGTGCGTGGATGCCGCAGCGCCAGTTCTAGCTCGGTGCGCAGCGTCGCGAGCGGCGTACGCAGTTCGTGGCTCGCGTCTGCGACGAACCGGCGCTCGCTCTCCAGCGCGGCTTCGAGCCGCGACAGCATCGCGTTCAGCGTCTCGCCGAGCCGGGTCAACTCGTCGTGGCTGCCCGCCAGCGGCAGCCGCTGTCCGGGCTCGAACGCCGCGGCTCGTCGCCGCATCGCCTCGACGGGACGCAGCGCCCCACCGGCGAGCAGGTAGCCGCCGAACGTCACGGCGAGGATGGTGAGCGGCCCGGCGACGAGCAACTGGGTACGCAGGATCCGCAATGCCTCGGCGCGATTCTCCAGCGTGGCGCCCACGACGATCACGACCTGGTCGCCGCCTCGTTTCGCCGGCGTCGCCAGCAGCCGCGCCCGCTCGTCCAGTCCGGGGACGCTCGGCCGGTCCAGCCAGAGCGGACCCCGGCGAGCGGCTGCGAGCTCGGCCGGCGTCAGCAGCGAAGCGTCGTTCCGGGTCGCCGTGGACTCCAGGACGCGACCGTCGGCCGCGACGAACTCGGCGAAGTCCTCACCGCGCTCGACCAGCCCGCTACCCGCCTCGCCGGCCAGCGGCCGGCCGGGGCTGCCGACGACGACGGACAGGTCCGCGGCGCGCTGCCGCAACTCCTGGTTCAGCGAGCGCGACAGGTCACTCGCCAGGCGCCAGTACAGGAACGAGCCGGCGATCGTCAGCAGCACGGTCGTGGCCAGCGCCGACGCGAGCGCCAGGCGAAGGCGAATTGGCACGGTCGATCACGCGTTTCGCAGCCGGTAACCGGCCCCGCGAACGGTTTCCAGCGACCGCTCGCCGAACGGCCGGTCGAGCTTCTCGCGCAAGCAGCGGACGTGCACGTCGACCACGTTCGAGGCCGGCTCGAACGCGATGTCCCACGCGTGATCAAGCAACTGCTCCCTGCTCAGCACCTGTCCGGGACGGCGCATGAACGCGTGCAGGATCGCGAACTCCTTGCTGGTCAGGGCAACCTCCCGCCCGGCACGCCACACCCGGCGTCCCGCCGGATCGAGCCGCAGGTCGCCGACCGTGAGGATCGCCGGCCGCTCGGCCAGGCCACGACGCGTCACCGAACGCAGGCGCGCGAGCAGCTCGCCGAACGCGAACGGCTTAACGAGGTAGTCGTCGGCGCCCGCGTCCAGCCCCTCGACGCGGTCGGCCACCGCGCCGCGTGCCGTCAGCATGACGATCGGCGCCCAGACGGAGGCGGCGCGCAGCCGGCGGCAGACGTCCACGCCGCTCATGTCGGGCAGCATCAGGTCCAGGATGATCGCGTCGTACGTGGACATCCGAGCGCACGCCACGGCGTCCGCGCCGCTGGTCGCGACCTCTGCCAGCAGACCTTCCCGGCACAGGCCGCGACGCAACAGTTCGGCCATTTTCGGCTCGTCCTCGACAACCAGAACTCGCACGACGATCAGTATGCGGTCGAAGGCGTCAGGAGATGATCTCGACGAGTTCGAGTTTCTCCTGCGCACCCTTGACCGAGACCTCGGTGACCTCGCCGATGCCCCGCACGTGGTACTTGTGGTCGACGACGTCCGGCTCCAACGCCGTCGTCTCCTGGGTCAGCAATGCGTGCTTGAACGACCCGATCGGGACGCTGACCGTCGCCTTCTCGGCGATCGCTGTGAAGACGTCCTCGGCCTCGCCCGGCAGCCACTCCTGGCGGAACTCGGGGCCGATCTGCGGATGGCGCTGCATGAACACGCCCGGCTGCGCGCCGTCCACCCCGGCGTGGAAGGAACCCTCCGTGCTCACGACATTGCCGTCCTCGTCGAGTTCGGCGGTGTCCTCGCCGAAGTACCAGACGTTGCCGCAGCGGTCCTGTGCGTAGTAGTCGCTCGTCCGCTCCTCCAGGACGCCGTCGAGGTAGAGCCGGTCCTCGACGATCCGGGTGGTGACACCGTCGATCCGCCGGGTCCGCGACGACGGAGCGAAGATGTCGATCGCGTTCTGGCCGTCCTTCACGCCGGCGTAGACCAACGTCCGTCCTGGCCGCAAGGGGAAGAGCGGGTTTTCGACGTTCGGGCCGAAGTTGCGCGGATCGATCTGCGGGTGGTACTGGCTGCCCGGGCCGAACACAGGCAACGGGCATCGCGGACTCGCGGCGCTGCCCAGCGGTGGTGCGAGCCAAGCCGCCGCGCTTGTCAGCGCGACCACGGCGACGATGGAACCAAGGCGTCTGATCATGACTTCTCCCTTGTCGGCACTGGTCAAACTGACCAATCGCACCGATGAGAGCGCAGCAGGATGACGCCAACATGAAGACGGTTCGGCCGAACACGTCGGACGGCCACGCTCGACGTCGC
>DASXRA010000131.1:0-7356 GCA_036506855.1 Jatrophihabitantaceae bacterium | reverse complement strand
CGATGCCGATGGCGATGAGCAGCGCGAGCCGACGCGCAGCCGGCCAGGTCGCGACACCGCGGGCCCGCAGCGACGCGACCTCCGCCTCGGCCATCGCCCCAGGGCCGATCCGGGCAGGCGTGCGCACCCGAGCCATGAACTTCTCCCACGCGACGAGGGACAGCAGGCCGACCGCGATGCCGCCCGCGAACAGCAGGCCGTAGCCGAACACGGGCGCCAACCCGCCGGTGTGCTCGTGGACGCCGCTCAGCGCGCCGTCGATCGGCTCCCATGCCGCGCCGAGAACGTCCCAGATCAGAAAAACCAGGACGCCGATCGCGACCGCGTTGAGGACCGCGCGCAGCGTCTGGGCGCTGCGCCGCATTCGTCCGACGGGAAGGCCGAGCAGGATCGTGACGCCGGCGATGAAGCCGAGCAGGAGGGTATGCGCGAGACTCACCGAAGAAAGGTAAGGCAATCCTAATGCCGCTGTCCACGGACGAACGGCAGGATCACCGAAATCACAGGTGACGCGATCAGTCCTCTTCGGCTCGGACGGCCTTGCATTCCCCCGTCTCGAGCCCGGTCACGATCGACGCGCCGATCTGCTCGAGCTGGCTGATCTGCTCGGCGCTGAGCTGGTCGATCATGTGCCTGCGGACGGCCTCGACGTGGCCCGGCGCCGCGTCCACGAGCGCGGCGTAGCCGGCGTCGGTGAGCACCGCCACCTGGCCGCGCTTGTCGGTGGCGCATTCGACCCGCTTGAGCCAGCCGCGCTCTTCGAGTCGGGCCACGGCGTGCGAGAGCCGGCTGCGCGACGACCGGGTGGCGTCGGCGAGCTCGCTCATCCGCATGCTCCGGCACTCGGACTCCGACAGCCGCACCAGGATCTCGTAGTAGGCGTGCGGGATGCCCGCGTCGCGCTGTAGCTGGCGGTCGAGGGCGTCGAAGAGCAGTGTGGTGGCCTCGAGGTACGCACGCCAAGCCTTCTGCTCGGACGCGCTGAGCCAACGAGTCTTGGTCCTCACCACACAACGAAGATACGCGAATCGTCAATCCGGGAAATAGTTGAGAGTTCAATCTGCTTTCCACGGACACTGCATCCGGGAGGGACATGATGGCCATCCACCGCCTCAACCACGCGGTGCTCTACGTGCGAGACGTGGCGCGCAGCGTCGCCTTCTACCGTGACGTGCTCGGCTTCCGGGTGATCGACGACATGGGCGGTATACCGGGCGCCGCGTTCCTCCGGGCGGCCGCGTCGACCAACGACCACGACCTCGGCCTGTTCGAGGTCGGCGATCAGGCGGCTGCGCCGGCGGGGCGCGCCGTCGGCCTGTACCACCTCGCCTGGGAGGTCGACACGCTCGACGACCTGGAGCAGTTGGCCGCCAAGCTGGCCGAGGCCGGTGCCCTGGTCGGCGCGTCCGACCACAGCACCACGAAGTCGCTCTACGGCAAGGACCCGGACGGCATCGAGTTCGAGCTCGCCTGGATCGTGCCGGCCGCCGCGCTCGACGCAGCCGCGCTGGACGGCCGGGTCGGGATCCGGCCGCTCGACCTCGACCGCGAGAAGGCCCGCTACGGCGCCGCGACGCCCGGGGGCATCGGGATCAGCCGCGGCGGTTCGTAGCCGGCGAGCGGTTTGGCTTCCGGCCGTGGCGGGTACCGCTGACGAGGGGACGCCGGTTCCCGCCAAGGAGGCACCAGCATGCTCGGACTCATCGTCTGGCTCGTCATCATCGGTTTGATTGCCGGAGCGCTCGCCCGACTGCTCGTCCCTGGTCGGGACCCGATCGGTATCGGCGGCACGATCGTGCTCGGCGTCGTGGGGTCGTTCATCGGCGGATTCCTCGGCTACGCCCTGTTCCACAAGGACGCCGCCAGCGGCGCCCTGCAGCCGGCTGGGCTGATCGGTTCGGTCATCGGGGCCGTCATCGCGCTGCTCATCTACCGGCGGGTCGGAACCGGCTCGCGATCGAGCTTGGGCCGCCGGCGCCGCACGATGTTCTGAGCGATCCCGAGCACTGTCGGCCGCGTGGCGAATTCGGTGTGGCGGGCGCTCCTTAGACTCGAAGGGCACCCGTAACCGCATGTGAGGACGCCGCGTGGCCGACAGCTCTGTACGCGTACTTCTGCTCGAACAGATCCATCCGGACGCCGTCGCGATGCTGCGCGCCGCCGACTTCGAGGTCGAGACGCTCGACCGCGCGCTCGACGAGGACGAGCTGATCGACCGGATCGGCAAGGTCACCCTGCTGGGCATCCGCTCCAAGACGCACGTCACGCAGCGCGTCCTGGACGCCGCGCCCGAACTGCTCGCGATCGGCGCGTTCTGCATCGGCACCAACCAAGTCGACCTGCGAGCGGCGACGGAGCGCGGCGTCACGGTGTTCAACGCGCCGTTCTCGAACACCCGCAGCGTGGTCGAACTCGCGATCGCCGAGATCGTCGCGCTGACCAGGCGGCTCGCCGACAAGAACGCCCTGATGCACGCGGGCGTCTGGGACAAGTCGGCCGACGGCGCCCACGAGGTTCGCGGCCGCACGCTGGGCATCGTCGGCTACGGCAACATCGGCACACAGCTGTCGGTGCTGGCCGAGGATCTCGGCATGCGCGTGCTGTTCTTCGACACCGCCGACCGGCTCGCGCTGGGCAACGCGCACCGCTGCGAATCGCTCGGCGACCTGCTCGGCCAGGCCGACGTCGTGACGTTGCACGTCGACGGCCGCGCGTCCAACAACAACTTCTTCGGCGAATCGGAATTCGCGCAGATGCGGCCGGGCAGCCTGTTTCTCAACCTGTCGCGGGGCTTCGTCGTCGACTACGCGTCGCTGCGCACACACATCGAGTCTGGCCACATCGCGGGCGCGGCCGTCGACGTGTTCCCGGTCGAGCCGAAGAAGCGCGGCGACGAGTTCGTCAGCGAGCTGCGCGGACTGCCGAACGTCATCCTGACCCCGCACATCGGCGGCTCGACCGAGGAGGCCCAGCAGGACATCGGACGCTTCGTGGCCGGCAAGTTCCGCGACTTCGTCGTCGAGGGCGCCACTGCGATGAGCGTCAACCTGCCGGGCATCGCGCTGCCGCAGCCGCCGGACACGCATCGGCTGATCCTCATCCACCGCAACGTCCCGGGCGTCATGGCCACCGTCAACGGCGTCCTCGCCGACCACAAGCTGAACGTCGAGGCCCAGTTGCTCGGCACCCGGGGTGAGGTCGGTTACGTCGTCACCGACATCAGCGCGAACTACACCGACGACCTGCTCGACCAGATCCGGGCGCTGCCCGAGACCATCGCGCTGCGCGTCGCGTCCTAGCTTTTGGGCCAAGCTCGGCGGCTCGGCCACGGTCGGCGGGTGATCACCTGCTTTCGCACCCCCCGCGGTGCGCAAACCGCAGGTGATCAACCGATCGGCGCGTATGTGTCCTGAACCAAGTCACAGCGCGTCGGGTTCCGCGATTCTTGCGCTCGGTTACCCGCCAGTAATACATTGACTGTTACCGACGAGTAACCCCCCAGCCGAGCCGCATCAGGAGGGACCCGGCCATGGGCCACTACAAGAGCAACGTCCGCGACCTCGAATTCAACCTGTTCGAGGTGTTCGGTACCGACAAACTACTCGGTACCGGACCGTTCGCCGACCTCGACGAGGACACCGCGCGCGGCATGCTGCACGAGATCGTGCGCCTCGCCGAGGGACCGCTCGCCGACTCCTTCGCCGACGCCGACCGCAATCCCCCGGTCTTCGATCCCGACACGAACCAGGTGACTCTTCCGGAGTCGTTCAAGAAGTCCTACCGCGCCTTGCGCGCCGCCGAGTGGTGGCGATTGGAGACGGTGCCCGAGCTCGGCGGGCACTTGGTGCCGCGTGCTCTCGTCTGGGCCGTCCTCGAGCAGATCCTCGGCGCGAACCCGGCACTGCACATGTACGGCGCCGGAGCGCCGTTCGCCAGCATCGTCTACGTCAACGGCAACGACACGCAGAAGCGGATCGCCCAGCTGATGATCGACCGGGGCTGGGGCGCGACCATGGTGCTCACCGAGCCCGACGCGGGCTCCGACGTCGGTGCCGGTCGCACGAGGGCGATCGAGCAGCCGGACGGCACGTGGCACATCGAGGGCGTCAAGCGCTTCATCACGTCCGGCGAGCAGGATCTGACCGAGAACATCGTGCACCTGGTGCTCGCGCGGCCCGAGGGTGCGGTGCCGGGCACCAAGGGCTTGTCGCTCTACATCGTGCCGAAGTTCCACTTCGACCTCGAGACCGGCGAGCTCGGCGAGCGCAACGGCGTCTACGCCACGAACGTCGAGCACAAGATGGGCCTCAAGGCGTCCACGACCTGCGAGCTGCGCTTCGGTGAGAAGCAGCCCGCCGTCGGCTGGCTCGTCGGGGACGTGCACGACGGCATCGCGCAGATGTTCCAGGTGATCGAGCACGCCCGGATGATGGTCGGCACGAAGGCGATCGCCACACTCTCGACGGGTTACCTCAACGCGCTGGAGTACGCGCGGACGCGCGTACAGTCCGCTGACCTGACCCGGGCCACCGACAAGACCGCACCGCGCGTCACGATCATCCACCACCCGGACGTGCGCCGCAGTCTCATGCTCAACAAGGCTTATGCCGAAGGGCTTCGCGCGCTCGTCGTCTACACGTCGAGCGTGCAGGACCGCATCATCGTCGGCACCCATGCCGGCACCGACACGTCCGCCGACGAGGCCGTGAACGACCTGCTGCTGCCGATCGTCAAGGGAGCGGGCTCCGAGCGTTCCTACGACCAGCTCGCCCAGGCGCTGCAGACGTTCGGCGGCTCGGGCTACCTGCAGCACTACCCGCTCGAGCAGTACATCCGCGACGCGAAGATCGACACGCTCTACGAGGGCACGACCGCGATCCAGGGTCAGGACTTCTTCTTCCGCAAGATCGTCCGCAATCGCGGCGCGGCGCTCGGCGCGGTCTCGACCGAGATCGCCCAGTTCCTCGAGTCGATCGCTGAGGAGGGCCGGCTCAAGGAGGAGCGTGAGGCCGTCCAGCGTGCGCTGGAGAACGTCGGCGGCATGGTCGGTGCGATGACCCAGCAGCTGATGGCCGCGCAGGAGGATGTGACGAACGTCTACAAGGTCGGCCAGAACACCACCCGGCTGCTGCTGTCGGCCGGCGACCTGATGGTCGGGTACCTGCTGCTCCGCCAGGCCGCAGTGGCGCTCACCAAGCTCGACGACAACGGCCTGTCCGACGACGACCGCGCCTTCTACGCGGGCAAGCCGGCCGTCGCGCGGTTCTTCGCACAGACCGTCCTGCCCGAACTCGCCGCGCGGCGGGCCGTCGTCGAGTCGACCGACAACTCGCTGATGGACGTCGCTGAGGACTCGTTCTGATCGCAGGGCCGCTGGTCACCGATTGGATGAGGTGGCTGGTCGGTACCGCTCGTTAGGCTTGGTCATCGTGAGCGTGCAGGCCCGATGGATCGACCTTGACGGTGCGGCGAACGTCCGCGATCTCGGCGGACTTCCCGCAGGTGACGGCAGGAGCATCCGACCCGGACGGCTGATCCGGGCCGACAACCTCCAGGGGCTCACGCCGTCCGACGTAGACCGACTGGTGGTCGGGCACGATGTGCGAGCCGTGGCCGACCTGCGTACGCAGACCGAGCTCACCAGCGAAGGACCGGGGCCGCTCACCCGCGAGCCGCGGGTGCGGATCGAGCACCTGTCGCTGCTCCCGGAGGCCGGTGACAACACCGACGTGGTCGCGGCCGACTCCGACGACGGGCCGGTGATCCTGCCGTGGCAGAAGCGCGACGACCATGGGCGCCGGTCCGCGGCCGAGTTCTACCGGCTCTACCTCGAGGACCGTCCCGACTCGATCGTCGCTGCGCTCCGCCTCGTCGCGCACACCCACGGCGCGACCCTCGTGCACTGCGCCGCCGGCAAGGACCGCACCGGTGTCGTCGTGGCGATGGCCCTCGATGCGGTCGGCGCGGACCGCGCGGCGATCGTCGACGACTACGTCCGGACGGGCGACCGGATGAGGCAGATCCTGGAGCGGCTCGCGGCGTCCCGTACCTATGCACACGACCTCGAGGGCGTGCCGGACGATCAGCACCTGCCCCGACCGGCGACGATGGAGACGTTCCTGTCCGGGCTTGACGACGACTACGGCGGCACGTCGAACTGGCTGCGCAAGAACGGCTGGACCGATGCAGACGACAGCGCGCTGCGCGCCGCGCTACTGGCCGAGTAGGACCAGGCGCAGCTCGTTCGCGCCGTCCGGCGTCACCCGGATCGGCACGCCCCAGTCCTGACGGGCGACATGGCACGCCGGGTGCTCGACGGCCGGATCGTCGTCGCAGGCCGCGGCCTGTGCGGTGATATGTAGGACGCCCTCCGCAGCGTCGCCCAGCAGCAGCTCGCGGTGCAGGTCGGTGCCGGCGCCCGCGCCGTCGCGGAGCAGTTCGGGCGGTGACGCGCTGACGGTGAGCCGGGTGGCCGGGCCGTACCGCTCGTCCAGCTTGCGCCCAGTTGGCGGTGCGAACGCGACGTCGAGGGTCAGGTGTCCGGCCGCCACGGCTGTCACCGGACGCTGCGTCTGCAGCGCGTCGCCGTGGACGAGCGTTCCCGCCGCGACCGGCCGCACCAGCCGATGCGCCGCGGACTCGACCACCACGATCTCGCCGTCGACCACGACTGCGCCGCTCGGCTCGGCCAGGCCGCTGGCAAGCGTCGACACCTCGCCGGTGACGGGGTCGCAGCGCCGCAACGCTCCGTTGTACGTGTCGCTGATCGCGACGGACGCGTCCGGCAGGACGGTGACCGCGAGCGGATGCTGCAGGCGGGCCTTCGCGGCAGGTCCGTCGACGTGCCCGAAGTCGAACAGTCCCTCGCCGATCGCCGTGTGCAGGGTTCCGTCGGCGTCGAGGTAGCGCAGCGCGGACGTCTCGGAGTCGGCGAACCAGAGGCGTTCGCCGTCGACCGCCAAGCCGGACGGCTGGGCCAGCCAGCCCTCCAGCGCCGGACCGTCGCGTAGCCCCTCGACGGTCGTCCCGGCGAGGATCTCGACGCCGTCCGTGGCCGGATCCCAACTGAGCAGCAGGTGGACGCCGGCTGCGGCGACGACGACTCGCCCGAGCGCCGGCCACCAGGCGACGTCCCACGGCGACACGACGGCGGGCACCTCGCCGGTGACGGTGCGCAGGCCCGTTGCCAGCGGGATTGTCCGGACGGCTGCGCCATCGGACAGCCGCACGCCCCGCAGCACGTGATTGGCGGTGTCGGCGACGATCAGGTCGAAGTCGGCGACGCCGTCCGGAAGCAGGGCGAGCCCGTTCGGCTCGGCGAATTCGGCCGCATCCGCGGCGCCGTCGACGCGGCCA
>DASXRA010000130.1:0-5580 GCA_036506855.1 Jatrophihabitantaceae bacterium | reverse complement strand
ATTGCAGGTAGGACAGCACATGCTCCTGCGCGGACGTGTCGAATCCGCCGATCGTGGAATCGGGTTGCGGCCGGTGCAGCGCGCTGACGTCCGCGAAGAGATCCAGCAGTCGCTGCTCGGCCTGCAGCAGGTCGGCGTCGTCGGGACGCGCTCGCAAGCACAGTCGGCGCTGCTCGGCCAGCACCTCCGCGACAGCCGCAGGGTCCAGATCGAATCCCATCAGATACGCGTGCAGCGACTCGTACGGGCGCTGCCGGCTGCGCTCCCTCTCGTCGGCAAGCGAGCCCAGTTCGGAGAAGTCCAGGCTGCCGCCTGCGACCGAAGCAGCGATCTGAGTCTCGCGGATGCGCACGAGAGCGGCCGTCCGCTCGACTTGGGTGTTGACCGAGACGAAGACGTCCGCGACCTCGCCAGCGAACGGCGCGGTCACAGTCGTCTCCATCTTCATGCTCTCCAGCACGACCAGCGGGTCACCGGCATCGACCCGGTCGCCGGGCTGCACGAGCACGGAGATGACGAACGCCGGCCAGCCTGCGCGGACTACACCGCCGTCGTCTCGCTGCACCCGGTGCGTCGTGTCGTCGACATCGATCAGGAACGACGATCGCTGCGTGGAGACGACGACGTGGTAGGTCCGGCCGGCGACAATCAGCCGGCGCTCGTACGGTCCGAACCGTCGCACGCCGACCTCGATCGCCGCGTCACCGGACTCGATCAGATAGGCGTCCGGGCTGGTGCGGAACACAGCGAGGTTGTGGGCGCATCCGCGATACCGCAGCGTCGTGCGGTGCCCGGCTGATCCTGGATCGTCAGGACGCCCGCGGCGGGCGCCGGCGTGAAAGGCCGAGCGAGCTACTGCCTCGTCGGCGTCGTACGCCTCGATGGCCGCGATCAGGACCGCGATCGGCTCGGCGGGTGACAGGTGCGCCTCGCTCGCCGTGAAGCGGTCCAGCCAGTGGTTGTCGAGGTCGCCCGTGCGCAGTGCCTCGCTGTCGAGCAAGGAGAGCAGGAACGAGCGGTTCGTGGTGCCGCCCTCGATGACAACCACCGTGCGGGACAGGGCCCAGCGCAGCCGGGCGAGCGCCTCGGCACGGTCGCGGCCCCAGGCGACCACCTTCGCGATGAGCGAGTCGAATTCCGGCGCCACCTCGTCGCCTTCGGTCACGCCCGCGTCGACGCGGATGCTCGGCCCGGACGGTGGACGCCACAGCACGATCCGGCCGGGGGCCGGCGCAAAGCCCTGTTCGGGGTCCTCCGCACACAACCTCGCCTCGACCGCGTGCCCGATCGGCGGCGGGCACGTGCCTTCGAGCCTGCCCCCACGCGCGATGTGCAGTTGCAGCTTGACCAGATCGAGCCCCGACGTCTCCTCGGTGACGGGGTGCTCGACCTGCAGCCGGGTATTCACCTCCATGAACTGGAAGTGGCCGGTGTCCGGGTCGACGAGGAACTCGACGGTTCCCGCATTGCGGTAGCCCGCCGCTTCGGCGATGCGCACCGCGGCGGCACGAATCGCCTGCTCGGCGACGGCGTCCAGCACGGTGGACCCGGACTCCTCGATCACCTTCTGGTTGCGCCGCTGCACCGAACAGTCGCGCACGCCGACGGCCCAGGTACCGCCCTGACCGTCGGCGACGATCTGCACCTCGACGTGCCGGGCACTGGCGACGTACCGCTCGAGGAAGACGTCCGGATCGCCGAACGCCAGCCCGGCTTCCGCCTGCGCAGCGGCCAGCGCGTCCGCGAGGCCGGCCGGCTCCCGGACGAGCCTGATGCCGCGTCCGCCACCTCCGGCCGCCGCCTTGAGCATCACGGGGTATCCGAGGCGTTCGGCGTGTGCACTTGCCTCTGCCGCCGTCCGGACGATGTCGCCGCTCCACGGCACGACCGGCACACCGACCTTCTCGGCGAGCCTCTTCGCCGCGACCTTGTCGCCGAGCATCCGGATCGTCGCGCTGTCCGGGCCCACGAAGACGATGCCGGCGTCCTCGCACCGTTGCGCGAACGATGCGCGTTCCGCGACGAACCCCCAGCCGACCCAGACCGCGTCGACGTCGGCGGCGAGCAGTGCCGCGACCACACGCTCCTCGTCGAGGTAGGCCGACTTGCGAGCACCGTCGGCCGGGTCGACGAACGTGGCGGGGCCCAGGCAGATCGCCTCGTCAGCCAGGCGCACGAACCACGCCTGCGCATCGGCGTCGGTGTACACGACGATCGCCGTGATCGGCGGGCCGCTGCTGTCGCGGTTCAGCTCACCGACCGCGCCGAGCGCCCGCATCGCGGGTTCGCCGCGGTTGAGAATCGCAAGGCGGCGGATCTGCATCACGTCGGAAGCAATTCCGCAACCAGGGCACCTAGGCCCTGCCGGACATCGGCCGGAACCGGCACCGGCAACGGCGTGGTGCCGTAACCCTCGACGGTCAGGACGACGTCGCCGTCGGCGTCGCGAACCGAGCAGTCGAAGTGGCCGTCGACCTCGTTCGCGACCGCATACAGCGGGCCGCTGACCTGGGCCGGATCGCGCAGCACCCGCACCGCGTCGACGTGCCGGGGCAGCGCGAGCCGTCCGTGATGGGCGGCCTCCCACAGACCGGCCGTCTGGAAGCAGAGCTCGACCAGGCGGGGACCGACGAGCGTCGGCGCTCTCGTTGGGACGTGGCCGTCGGGTAGCCCGTCGGCAAGCCGGGCGGCGTTGCCGCCGTCATAGCGCCAGGACGACGAGACCACCTGGTACGCCGGGCCGTGGAAATACAGGTCGTAGACGCGCTCGCTGGCGACCGTTTCGGTTGCCTCCGTGACGGCCTCGGCGTGCTCCGCGTCAGGGACGTCTGCGGCGAGGCGCACCGTCCCGGTGAAGTGGGTGGTGCGCTGTGGCTCGTCCGATCCGGCCAGCAGCCGCTCACCCTCGAGCGTGCAGGCAGCGACCAGGTCGTGGCCGTCGCGGCGGATCGTCGCGCGGATCATCAGCGTCCGCGGCTCGTCCCGGTAGAACTTCACCGGCGCCAGGAATTCGACGTCATCGACCGCAACCACGTGCCAGCTCGGCGCGAGCAGCCTCGCTACCTCCGCGAACGCCTCGATGCCCATGACGCCGGGCAGCACGGCGGTGCCGTCGATCCGGTGGTCGTCGAGGAACGGTTGCTGCTTCGGGTCGAGCGTCGTGTGTACGACCAGGCCGCTGTAGACGCCGGCCGCGTCGACCGTCCCGACCATCGGCCCGTTGTTTTCCACCGGCGCGGTGCCCGGCTCGACACCGCCGGTCTCGTCGGTCTCGTCGGCCAGGCGCCCGAGCGCACCGGCGACGACCACCTCGCCCGGGTCGGCACCGCTCGTGAGCTCGCGACGGATCCAGCTGATGCCCGCCTCCGGGGCAAGCGTCTCGATTCCCGCCATCTCCATGACCTTGGGTATCGATCCGCGAGTCGCCATGCCGATGCCCGCCCAGGCCGTCCAGTCAAGCGCGAACGCGCGGGTGCCGGGACGCGTGCGGCGCAGGTTGCTCGTCAGCTTGCACAGCAGGTCGTTCGCTGCGCTGTAGTCGGTCTGGCCGACGTTGCCGAACCGGCCGGCGACCGAGCTGAACGCCACCGTCGCGCCGAGCGGCATGTCGCCCGTCGCGTGGAGCACGTTGAACCAGCCGTCGCTCTTCACGTCGAAGACGAGGTCGTACTCCCGTCGCTCCTTGTCGCGCAGCGACCGGCTGATGTCCAGCCCTGCGGCGTGCAGCAGCACGTCGACGCGTCCGCTCGTGTCGCGCACCTCGGCCATCACGCGGGCGACCGCGTCCGGGTCGGTGAGGTCGACCTGGTGGTACCGGGCCGTTCCGCCGGCTTCGGTCACCGCTCGCACCGCCGCGTGCGCGGAGGCGAGCCGCTCGATCCTGGCGAGCTCCTTCTCGATCAACACCGGCGTGGGACGCTTGCCGCCCTTCCTCATGCGCGCCGCCAGCTCGGACTTCAGGCCGTCCTTGTCGGCGACGAAGGCTTGCAGGTCAGGGTCGTCCGGGTCCGGCGCCGGCGTGAGGTCCAGCAGGTGGAACGTCCCGCCGGACGCGGCCGCCAAGTCGGCGGTGATTGCCGAGACGATGCTGCCTGCGGCGCCGGTGACCACGAAGACGCTCTCGGCGTCGAGTGGCTTGCCGGTTGGCGCGCCGAATGGCACGTCGGCGAGACCGACGGTCCACCGCAGCCCGTCGTCCGGGTAGCCGACCTCGACGCAGCCGGGGTCGCGCAAGGTCTCCTGGACGAGGAGGTCCGCGACACCCTCTCGCCCCGCAGGCAGGTCCACGACCTTGACGAGGGCGTCGGGCTGCTCGCGCCGGTAGGCCTTCGCGAAACCGCTCACCGCCCCGCCGAGGGGCGCGGTCGCGCCGGCCTCGTCGTAGCCGTGGTAGCCGCCGAGGCGCGTCGCCGCGACGAGGAACGGTTGGTCGTCGTAGACGCGCCGCATCGTGACGTAGAGATTCTTGACGCGCCGCGCCAGCGCCTCGTGCCAGGCCGTGAGGTCCATCGCCTCGATCGGGCCTTCGTCGTCGAGTGCGGCCAGCCAGTACACGCCGCTCGCCGGCCCGTCCGCCAGCCAGCCGTCGAGCGTGCGGGCGAGCTTCTTGGCATTGATGCCGGCGTTCAGGACGAGCGTCGCGCAACCTCGCTCGGTCAGCCGCTCGACCAGGCTTGCGCCCACCCCGCCGTCGTCGAGCATCACGACGACCCGGCTCGTGCCGTCGAGCGCGACGCCGGTCTGCTTGCACAGATCCAGGCTCGGCCGCAGGACGGGCACCGGGACGCGCCGCGGGTAGCGGTCGGCCTCGGCGTGATCAATGGCCGGGCTGGTCGGCTCGGCTGCGGGTGTCGGCTCGACCGCGGGTGTCGGCTCGACCGTCGCTTGGACGGCGGCCACCTTGTCGGTGATCCAGCCGACCACATGGTTCAGCGTCGGGAAGTCACGCAACTTCAGGTTCTCGTCCCGCTCCACCCCGTAGCGCTCGCGCACCGCCGCGAACACCTCGGCCTGCTTGACCGTGTCCACGCCGAGGTCGGCCTCCAGATCCAGATCGAGATCCAGCAACTCCGGCGGATAGCCCGTCATCTCCGACACGATCGACACCACGACATCAACCATCGACTCACCACTCGCGACCACGGGCTCCGGCGCGACCGGCTCGGGCGCGGGTTCCGGCGCGACCGTTCCGTGCTCGGCAGCCACCTTGCCGGTGATCCAGCCGACGACATGGTTCAACGTCGGGAAGTCACGCAACTTCAGGTTCTCGTCCCGCTCCACCCCGTAGTGCTCGCGCACCGCGGCGAACACCTCAGCCTGCTTGACCGTGTCCACGCCCAGGTCGGCCTCCAGATCCAGATCGAGATCCAGCAACTCCGGCGGATACCCCGTCATCTCCGACACGATCGACACCACGACATCAACCATCGACTCACCACTCGCGACCACAGGCTCCGGCGCGACCGGCTCGGGCTCGGGTTCTGGTGCGACCGTTCCGTGCTCAGCGGCCACCTTGCCGGTGATCCAGCCGACCACATGGTTCAGCGTCGGGAAGTCACGCAACTTCAGGTTCTCGTCCCG
>DASXRA010000129.1:0-2736 GCA_036506855.1 Jatrophihabitantaceae bacterium | reverse complement strand
GAGCGGATCTGGGCGGAGCTGCAGGCGCGCCTCGGGCTCGAGGGATGGATGCTCGCCGAAGGACCGATCCTGGAGAAAGGCGTCACGGGGATGCGCAGCTTCGTGGTCGAGCCGATGCAGCACGGACGGCTCTATCTCGCGGGTGATGCAGCGCACATCGTCCCGCCGACCGGCGCGAAGGGCCTGAACCTCGCGGTTGCCGACGTGCGGCTGCTCGCGCACGCCCTGGGCGCCTACTACGCCGACGGACGCGAGGATCTGCTGGCCGCATATACCGAAACCGCGCTGCGCCGCGTCTGGCGCTCGACGCACTTCTCGTGGTGGATGACGTCGATGCTGCACGTCGACTCGCACGGCGACTCGTTCGACGAGCAACTCGCGCGAGCGCAGCTGGACTACGTCGCCTCGTCACGGGCGATGGCGACGACCCTGGCCGAGAACTACACCGGGCTGCCTTACACGCAAGGCTGGTCGTATCGATGAGGAGATCCGGATGAGACTGCCGAGCTACCCGCCGGACGCGGACGGCACGCAGCCGCCGAACGACTCACCGGCGTACCGCAGCACCGCCCTGCGGCATCCGAAGAGACCGCTGCACATGCTGCCGCAGCGACTGACCGAGATCACCGGCCCGCTCTTCGGCCACGACCGGGTCTCCCCCGGCGACGACGACATGACGCAGTGGTCCGGCGGCGAGGCCGTCGGGCAGCGCATCGTCGTGCACGGCCGCGTCGCCGACTCCGGCGGTCGGGCCGTGCCGGATGCCCTGATCGAGGTCTGGCAGGCCAACGCGGGCGGCCGTTACCGGCACGTCGTCGACCAGTGGCCCGCGCCGCTCGACCCGCACTTCGCCGGGGCAGGCCGCGTCGTCACCGACGCCGACGGGTACTACCGGTTCACGACCGTCAAGCCCGGCGCGTACCCGTGGCGCAACCACCTCAATGCGTGGCGGCCGGCGCACATCCATTTCTCGCTGTTCGGCCTCGCGTTCACGCAGCGTCTCGTCACCCAGATGTACTTCCCGGACGACCCGTTGTTCTTCCAGGACCCGATCTTCAACTCCGTGCCGGACGAGAAGGCGCGCGCCCGCCTTGTCTCGGCGTACGACCACGACGCGACGACCGACCACTGGGCACTCGGCTTCCGGTGGGACATCGTGCTGCGCGGGCGCGAGCAGACCCCGTTCGAGAGCGAGCCGGACGATGAGTGAGTCGACGCCGTCGCAGACGGTCGGGCCGTTCCTCGCCATCGTGCTGCCGTGGCCGGACGGCGCATCGGTCGTGAACGCAGGGGGCGTGCTGATCACCGGCCGGCTGTACGACGGTGCCGGCGAGCCGGTCCCCGACGGGCTGATCGAGACCTGGCAGGCCGATCCGGACGGCCGGTTCGACCATCCAAACGACCCGCGCGGCGCGGTGCGCTACAAGGGGTTTCGCGGGTTCGGGCGCTGCCCGACCGACGCGGACGGCCGGTTCGCGATCCGGACGCTCAAGCCGGGCGGCCTGCCTACACCTGACGGCGAGGTCGAGGCTCCGCACCTCGACATCACGGTGTTCGCGCGCGGACTGCTCCGACACCTCGTCACCCGGCTGTACTTCCCGGACGAGCCGCAGGCCAACGCCGCCGATCCCGTGCTGCGCTCGCTCGACCTGGCCGATCGTGACGCGCTCACCGCCGTACCCGACGGTATGGGCCGGCTGCGGTTCGACATCCGGCTGCAGGGCGACGGCGAGACGCCGTTCTTTACGGTGTGACGCGTGAGCCTCTTCGACCCGATCTTCGGAGCGTCCGCCGTGGTCGCCGCGACGGACGATCGCGCCTGGCTGAGGGCGCTCTGCGAGGTCGAGGCGGCGCTCGCGCGCGCCTGCGCTCGTGTCGGCGTCGTCGAGCTCGAGACCGCCGCGCGGATTACCACCGCCGCCGACGGGCTGAGCCGCTCCGATCCTGCCGAGCTCGGCCGTGCCGCTGCGGCGGACGGCAACCCGGTGATCCCGCTCGTCGCGGCGTTGCGGGCCGCGGCCGGCGAGGACGCTGCCGCCGTACATCTCGGCGCGACCAGCCAGGACGTGCTCGACACCGCCACGATGCTCATCGCCCACCGCGCGCTCGCGGCCATCGTCGCCGACCTGTCCGCATGCAGCTCGTCGTGTGCCCGCTTGGCCCGCGATCATCGCGACACTCCGATGGCGGGGCGCACCCTGCTGCAGCAGGCGGTGCCCACGACGTTCGGAGCGCTGGCCGCTGTATGGGGCGCCGCGCTCGACCGCGCTCGCGCAGGACTCGCCGCCGCGCGCGGCGAACTGCCTGTGCAGCTGGGCGGTGCGGCCGGGACGCTCGCCGGCCTGCCGCTCGACGTGGTCGGCGCCTTCGCCGCGGAGGTCGGGTTGGCCGAACCCGGCGGCGTCTGGCACACCGACCGCACCGTCGTGGCCGAGCTGGCCGGCGCGCTCGGCGTGGCCGCCGTTGCGATCGGCAAGGTTGCCACCGACGTCGTGCTACTCGCGCAGACCGAGATCGGCGAGGTCCGCGAACAGGCGCCTGGCGGGTCGTCGATCATGGCGCACAAGCAGAATCCGATCGCCGCGATCACCGCCCGCGCGGGCGCCGCGCAGGCGCCGGGACTGGTCGGGACGTTGCTGAGCGGCGAGCACGAGTTGCAGCGAGCGGCCGGGGCATGGCATGCCGAATGGCCAGTGCTCGTCGCGCTGTTGCGAGCGGTGGGCGGCGCCGCGTCTC
>DASXRA010000128.1:0-15075 GCA_036506855.1 Jatrophihabitantaceae bacterium | reverse complement strand
AGGCGGGCGACGTATTTCGCGAGGACGTCGACCTCGAGGTTCACCGGGTCGCCGGGCTGCTTCGCGCCCAGCGTGGTCGCACGCAGCGTCTCGGGGATGAGGCCCACCTCGAACCAGTCGTCGCCGACCGCCGTCACCGTGAGCGACACCCCGTCGACGGCGATCGACCCCTTCTCGGCCACGTAGCGCGACAGCTCCGGCGGCATGCCGAACCGGACCGCGTCCCAGCCATCGCCGGGCGTCCGAGACACGACGACGCCGGTGCCGTCGACGTGGCCCTGCACGATGTGCCCGTCGAGGCGGCCGTCCGCGCGTACGGCGCGTTCCAGGTTCACCCGCTCGCCGATGCGCAGTGCGCCGACGACGGATCGCTTCAGCGTCTCGGCCATGACATCGAAGGACAGCGTCCCCGAGTCGGCGCCGACGACGGTGAGGCAGACGCCGTTGACAGCAACCGACGCACCGTGCGGCGCGACCGTCGATGCACGCACGGCGAGCACCGCCGAGTCGCCGCGTGGCTCGAGCGCGACCACTTCGCCGAGTTCTTCGATGATGCCCGTGAACACAGTTACACCCCTTCTGACCAGACCGGCCGCGCCACGATCTTCACGTCGCCGCCGATCCGGCTCACCGTGTCGACCTCCAGTGTGAGGGCATCGGCGATCGTCCCTATTCCC
Source organism: Jatrophihabitantaceae bacterium (assembly GCA_036506855.1). GTDB lineage: Bacteria > Actinomycetota > Actinomycetes > Mycobacteriales > Jatrophihabitantaceae > DASXRA01. The sequence goes on along the minus strand of DASXRA010000128.1, from coordinate 14,398 downwards.
GCGTCGCCCAGCGCGGACTGGCCGGTGCCCAGCAACTTCGGGGCAATATAGGCAATCACCTCGTCGACGCAGCGGGCCTCGATGAACGCCCCGGCCAGGGTCGGGCCGCCTTCGAGCAGCACGTGCCGCGTCCCCAGGTCGTGCAGGGCCTTGAGCGCGAAACGCGGCACGGCGGTGTCGAGCAGCAGCGTCTCGGCGGCGTTGTCGAGCACACGCGCGCTCTGCCGGACGCGGTGGCGGCGGTCGAGCACGACGCGCAGCGGCTGGTGGCCGGCGAGACGGTCGTCGGCGTCGCGGACGGTCAGGTGCGGGTCGTCGGCGAGCACGGTGCCGCTGCCCACCACGATCGCGTCCACGATCCCCCGGAACGCGTGCGAGTCGGCCCGCGCGGCCGCGGACGATATCCACCGGGCGCTCTGGTCGGCGGCGGCGACCCGGCCGTCCAGCGTGCTGGCGAGCTTCCAGGTCACGAACGGCCGGCCGGTACGCAACGCGTGCAGCCACGGCCGCAGTGCGCCCGCCGCGGCCTCGGAGTCGCTGACGCCGGGTACGACCTCGACGCCGGCCTCACGCAGCCGGTCGGCGCCGCCGGCTGCCTCGGGGTTGGGATCGTCGACGGCGTACAGCAGCCGGGCGATACCGGCCTCGATCAGCGCGTCGACGCAGGGTGGTGTGCGTCCGGTATGCACGCACGGCTCGAGCGTGACGACCATCGTGCCGCCCCGGGCCTGTTGCCCGGCTTCGCGCAGCGCCTCGACCTCGGCGTGCGGGCCACCGGGCGGCTGGGTGGCTCCCTCGCCCGCGACGTCGCCGGACGGGTCGAGGACGACGGCGCCGACGGCCGGGTTCGGGCTCGTGCGTCCGCGCACCGTCTCGCCCAGCTCGAGGGCACGGCGCATCGCGGCCTGCTCGGCCTCGCTCACCTGCACCGTCAGCCTCCCTACCGGTCCATCGCCGCGCGCGCTCTGACCCGCAGCGCGTCGACGGCCTTGCCGGGATCGTCCGCGCCGTAGACAGCCGTTCCCGCGACGAACACGTCCGCGCCTGCCTCGGCGGCAGCCTCGATGGTGTCTTCGTCGATGCCGCCGTCGACCTCGACGAACAGCCGCAGGTGCCCGGCCGTCACGTGCTCGCGCGCGAGGCGCACCTTGGGCAGCATTTCCGCGATGAAGTCCTGACCGCCGAAGCCGGCCTTGATGGTCATGATCAGCAGCGTGTCGAAGTGGCCGAGCAGATCCAGGTACGGCTCGAGCGGCGTGTCGCGATCGACGGCCAGACCGGCCAACGCACCGGCGCCGTGAACGGCCCGCGCCGTGCGCACGGCGTCGGCCGCGGCCTCGACATGGAAGGTCACGTTCGCTGCCCCGGCCTCGGCGTAGCGCGGTGCCCACAGGTCGGGGTCGTCGATCATCAGGTGGCAGTCGAGCGGCAGGTCGGTGGACTTGCGCAGGCTCTGCACGACGGGCAGGCCGATCGTGAGATTCGGCACGAAGTGCGCATCCATGACGTCGACGTGCAGCCAGTCGGCCCCGGCCACGGCGTCGGCCTCGTCGGCCAGATGCGCGAAGTCGGCAGCCAGGATGCTCGGTGCGATCATCGGTTCCCGAGCGCCGTGCGACATCACGTCCGGAGTCTAGGCGCGCGGCGGATCAGCCCCACCAGAACGCCGCGGCGATGATCGCGTACAGGGCGATCAAGGTGGCCCCCTCGAACCAGTTGGACTCGCCGTCGAGCACGACCACCACCGTGACGATCACCGCGATCGCCAGCACCGCGATCAGCAACGGCGACAGCACGAGCGTGAACGTCGCTCCCACGAGCGGCGCGGCCAGCACGACGACCGGCGCCAGCACGAGCGCGATCTGCAACGGGCTCTGCAGGATCACCGACAGGGCGTAGTCGGCCTTGTTCCGGGCGGCGAGTTGGATACCCACGACGTTCTCGACGGCGTTGCCCGCGACCGCGACGATGACCAGGCCGGCGAACGCCTGGCTGATGCCGAGGCTCTCGATCGCCGGCTCCAGCCCGTGGACGAACCAGTCGGAGACGAGCGCCGCTGCGACCCCGGCGCCAGCGAGCATCCCGATCGCGAGCCCGAGCGACCACTCGGCGGCGTGCGCCTCGTCAGGCTCGGCGGTGGCCACGCCGCCGCCCCGACGGATGGCCATCGGCAGCGACAGGGCGAACAGGCCCAGCAGCACGACCGACACGATGATCGACAGCACCCGCTCGTGCCCGGACGCGGCGGTGTGCAGGTTGGCCGTGAGCGACGGCACGAGCAGCGCCGCCACGGCCAGGACGAGCAGCAGGCTGATGTTGCGGGCGGCGTCCGTGCCGAAGTGCTGCGTGCCGTGCCGCAGCCCGCCGACCAGGAACGCCGCGCCGAGCACCAGCAGCACGTTCGCAAGGATCGAGCCCACGATCGCTGCACGCACGACGTCGTACAGCCCGGCGTGCAGCGCGAACAGCACTACGAACAGTTCGGGCAGGTTGCCGAGCGCGCTCTGCACGACGCCGGTCGCGCCGGCGCCCAGGCGGTCGCCCAGCGCCTCGACGCTGCGCCCGACCAGGCTCGCGAGCAGCGCCAACGCGACGGCGCTCACCGCGAACGGGGCCACGTTCCCGCCGCCCGCATAGCGCAGCACGCCGGCGACGAGGCCGACGACGAGGCAAACGCTGACCAGCCGGACGTCTCTCGCGGTCAGACCCGACAACACGCCACCACCTCCGGGCGACATCCTGCCGGAGCGTGCCTATCCGCCAGCGCGCAGGATCGCGCAGAACATGGCGTCCGTGCCGTGCCGGTGCGGCCACAGCTGCACGGCCGGGCCGTCACCGAGTCGGGGCACGCCGGGGAACGCCGGCCGCGCGTCGACCAGCTCAGCGCCGACGACGACCTCCCGAGTCTCGGCGACATGCGGCGTGCACGTCACGTACGCGACGACGCCGCCGGGACGGGTCAGGCGCAGCGCCACCGCCAGCAGTTCGCGCTGCAACGCGGCCAGATCCACGACGTCGGACGGCTGGCGGCGCCATCTCGCTTCGGGACGCCGCCGAAGCGCGCCGAGCCCGGAGCACGGCGCGTCGAGGAGCACGCGGTCGTAGCAGCCCTCGATGCCGGGCAGCGACCGCGCGTCGCCGACGAGCACCTCGACCTGCCACGGCGCGGTCACGTTCCGCACGAGCTCGGCCCGGTGCGGGTGCAGCTCGTTCGCCGTGACGGTCGCGCCGCGCTCGGCAGCCAGACCGGCGAGCATCGCCGTCTTGCCGCCCGGCCCGGCGCACAGGTCCAGCCATTGCTCGTCGCGGCCGTCGAGTGGCGTGTTTGCGAGCGCGAGCGCGCACAGCTGGCTGCCCTCGTCCTGGACGCCGGCCCGTCCGTCGCGCACCGCGTCCAGCATCGCCGGGTCGCCGCCGGCCAGACGTACCGCATAGGGCGACCACGGCCCCGGCTCGCCACCGGACGCGGCCACGAGCGCGTCACGGTCGATCCGGCCGGGCCAGGCCACCAGATGCGTCTGCGGGCGCGCGTCGTCGGCGACGAGCGCGGCCTCGGTCTCGGCCCAGCCACCAGCGTCACCCTCGTCGAGTGCCTCGGCGAATGCCTGCACGATCCACTCCGGATGTGCCGTGCGCAGCGCCAGCCGGCGCATCGGCGTCGCACCCTCGCTGAGCCGGTCGACCCACGCGTTCCAGTCCGCGGCCACGGCCCGGCGCAGGACGGCGTTGACGAAGCCGGCAGCGCGCCCGTTGCCGGTGCGCCGCGCCAGGTCGACCGTCGTGGCCACCGCGGCATGCGGAGGTATTCGCGTGCGCAGCGCCTGATAGGCACCCAGGCGCAGCAGGTCCAGCACGGCGGCGTCCACAGTGGACAGATCCCGGTCGACGCAGGCGGCAATGATCGCATCGAGCGTGCCCTGGGCCCGCAGCGCGCCGTAGCCGAGCTCGGTGGCCAGCGCGGCGTCGCGTGCCGACAGCCGCCGCTCGCGAATCATCGACGGCAGCACGAGGTTCGCGTATGCCTGCTGGTCGGCGACGGCGCGCAGCAGCTCGTACGCGACCAGGCGAGGCAGATCGGGGGCGCTAGCCAAGGCGGTCGTCCGGCGCGGGCCGCGCGCCACGCGCCCAGTCGGCCGCGGGCATCGGCCGCTTGCCGGACGCCCGGACCTCGCCCAGCGCGACGGCCGATGTCGCCGTGCCGACCAGGACGGAGTCCTTCGTGACGCACAGCTGCCCCGGCTTCGCCTCGTCGTCGACGATGCGCACCGGGCCGAGCTTGAGCCGCTCGCCCCGGTACAGCGTCCACGCCCCGGGCGCCGGTGTGCAGGCACGGACCAGACGGTCGACGTGCTGCGCCGGCGCCGACCAGTCGACCCGCGCGTCGTCGACCATGATCTTCGCCGCCATCGACACGCCGTCGGAGAGCTGCGGCCGCGCGACGAGCGATCCGTCGGCGATGCCGTCCATGGTGGCGACGAGCAGGTCTGCACCGCTTCGCGCCAGGCGGGCCAGCAGCTCGCCCGCGGTGTCGGCGGACCGGATCGGCTCGGTGATCACGCCGTAGATCGGCCCCGTGTCGAGACCCGACTCGATCTGGAACGTCGACGCCCCGGTGATCTCGTCGCCGTGCAGGATGGCCTGCTGGACGGGGGCCGCGCCGCGCCAGGCAGGCAGCAGCGAGAAGTGCAGGTTCACCCAGCCGTGCACCGGGATCGCGAGCGCCGCCGCAGGCAGCAGTGCGCCGTACGCCACCACCGGGCAGCAGTCCGGACGCAGATCCACCAGTACGTCGAGGAAATCCGGATCGCGAGGGCGCGACGGCGCCAGCACGCGAATGCCCGTCTCGGCGGCCAAGGCCTCGACCGGCGACGCGACCTCATGCCGTCCGCGCCCGGCGCGTGCGTGCGGGCGGGTCACCACGGCGACGACCTCGTGCCGCGGCGAGTCGAGCAGGGCGCGCAGCGATGGGACCGCCGTCTCGGGGGTGCCCGCGAAGACCAGCCTCACAGCGCCCTGCCGAATGTCGGGTGCGGGCTGACCTTCACCTGCCCGACCGTGAGACCTGACCACTCCGCCTCGCGGATAGCTTTCATCGCCGCCTTCTTCGTCTCGGTGTCGAGCCGGTCGACGAACAGCACGCCGTCGAGGTGATCGGTCTCGTGCTGCAGGCAGCGGGCGAGCAGTTCGGTGCCCTCGATGGTGATCGGGTCGCCGTACATGTTCTGCCCGTGCGCGACGACGTGCTGCTTGCGCCGGCAGTCGAACGTCAGCCCGGGGATCGACAGGCATCCCTCCGGACCGTCCTGGTCCTCGTCGGACGGGTAGTGCAGGACGGGGTTGACCAGGTGGCCGAACTGCCCCTCGTCGAGGTGATACGCGAACACGCGCAGCCCGACGCCGATCTGCGGAGCGGCCAGGCCCACGCCCGGCGCGTCCAGCATGGTCTCGTCGAGGTCGGCGACGAGCGTCCGCAGCTCCTTGTCGAAGACGGTCACCGGGTCGGCCGGGGTGCGCAGAACGGGGTCGCCGAACAGGCGAATGGACTGAACGGTCACCCGGGCGAGTCTACGGAGCGCTGCCCGCCGGCCTCACAGTGCGAACGGTGGCAGCTCCTGTCAGCCGAGTTGGGTCCGCGCGGCGTGACGCCCAATGTCGTGCACTTCCTCGCGTCCGCCGACGCACGACACGTCAGCGGTCAGGTCTTGCACGTCGATGGTGGCGCTTTCGTCACGCGATAAGCGATCTCTCGCGAAATATTCGTCTTTCGCTGGGCAAGGGCCACAGACTATTGGCAGAGTGGCGGCATGATCATGACCAGCCCATCGCTTCGTCCGATCGCACTCGTCGTCCTCGACATGGCGGGCACGACCGTGGCCGACGTCGGGCTGACCGAGATCGCGTTCACCTCGGCATTGCGCGCGTAGGACGTCGAGTCCGGCAGCGCCGAGCTCGAGAGCATGCTGAGCCACGTCCGGGCGACGATGGGCGAGCCGGTCCCGACGGTGCTGGAGCATCTGTTCGACGGCGACCAGAACCGCGCCCAGGGTGGACTGAAGGCCTTCGACGCGAGGTACGCGGAGTTCGCGGACGCGGGCCAGCTCGTGGCCATGCCCGGAGCGGCGTACGCGATCGAGATGCTGCGCGACTCGGGCATCAAGGTCGCACTCGCCACCGGATTCTCTGCGAGCACACAGCAATGCATCCTCGACACGCTGGGCTGGCAGGACATCGCCGATGTCGCGGTACGTGCCGACGAGTCGCAGCCCAATCCGGTGATCTCGGCGGCGCAGGCGGTCGGCATCGACAACCCGGCCCTGATCGCGACCGTCGGTGACACCGCCTACGACGTCCGGTGCGGCCGCGAAGCCGGCGCGCCGTTCGTCGCCGGCGTACTGACCGGCGCGCACAGCGCCGACCGCCTGCGTGACGCGGGCGCCAGCCACCTGCTCCAAGCCGCGATGTCGCTGCCCGAGTTCATCACGCCCGCACAGCGCTAGAAGAGATCGAGAGGGTCGAGGACAACCTTCACCGGGTCGGGTGCCTTGCGCGCCGAGCGTGCCGAAGCGGCCGCCTTCAACGCCGTGGCGAGGCCCAGGCCGTGGCCGCGCGGCACCCGGACGAGGGTGCGCTCGGCCGCATCGCCCACTGTCACCGGACCGATGACCTCGTAGGGCTGTGGCAGGTCCGCACCGGCGAGCAGTTCGGCGACGGCGCTGGCGGTGCCGGTCAGCGATGCCATCCGCGCGGCGGGCGGGAAGCCGAGCTCCTGGCGGTCGGCCAGCTCGCGAGCGGCAAAGCCGGGGGCGTCCCAGCGGATCAGCGCCTGCACGGCAGGCACGCCGGCATCGCCTCCGACCACGACGCGACCGCCCGGCGCCACGAGCGCGGCCGCGTTCATCCAGCGACGCAACGCCTCCTCGCCCGCCCGCAGGTCCGCCCTCGCCAGCAGCGCCCAGCCGTCGAGCAGCAGGGCGGCTCCGTACCCACCCTCGGCAACCGGCTCCGCCCCCGGTGTGGCGACGACGACTGCCGCCCGGCCCGGCACGTCAGCCAGCACGGTGTCGCCGCCCGACGTGCGCACCGCGACGCCCGGGAACGCCCGGCCGAGCTCCTCGGCCGTACGCGCCGAGCCGACGACGACCGCGCGCAGTTGACGCGAGCCGCAGACCGGGCACGTCCAGTCGCCGGCGAGCCGTCCGCACCAGCGGCACGCGGCAATGGCATGGCCCGAGCTCGCCGCGAGCGGACCACCGCACGTCGCGCACCGGGCTGGGGTGCGGTCGCGCGCGCACGCCAGCGAGGGCACGTATCCGCCGCGAGGCACCTGCACGAGGACGGGCCGCCCGGCCGCGAGGGACTCCCGTGCCGCCCGCCACGCGAGACTGGGCAGCCGCGCGGCGCGCGCGCCGGGGTCACGCTCCTGCTCGAGGTCGTCGCCGGTGGGCGCGATGCGCGGTGCCGCTGCCCGGATCGCCGCGCGGTCGGCGACGATCTCATGCGCCCAGCCCGACCGGACGAGCAGCGCGGACTCGGCGGTGCGCCCGAACCCGCCGACCAGCAGCGCGGCGCCGCAAAGGGACGAGCGCAGGACGAGCACGTCGCGCGCATGCGGGTACGGCGCCCTCGGCTCGACATGCAGGTCGTCGCCGTCGTCCCAGATCGCGAGCAGTCCGAGATCGGCCACCGGCGCGAATGCCGCCGCGCGGGTGCCGATCACGGCACGCACGGCGCCGCGGCGCACGGCGAGCCAGCGCCGGTAACGCTCGGCTGGGCCGAGGTCGGCCGACAGCGCTACGTGTCGGCCCTCGCCCTGCGCAGCGAGGAGCGCGGCGTCCAGTCGCGCCAGGTCGCGCATGTCGGGCACGACGACGATCGCGCCACGACCGGCCGCGAGCGCCGCCTGGACTGCTTCGGCAAGGCGGTCCGTCCATGCCTCGGCCGGCAGCGAGCTCCAGACCGCCCGTGCCGGACGCCCGTCGCGCACCGCCCCGAGGAACGCGTCGCCCGCGCCGTAGCGACTCCAGGACGACGTGTCCGGCGGCTCGGGCGGAGTTGCCGACTTGCTCTCGGACGACTCGGCGCGGGCATGCCGGGCCGGCACCCCGAGTCGCAGGACGTCGACGAAGCTGCCCGCGTACCGGTCGGCGACCGCCCGGAACAGCCTGGCCGTCTCGGGAATGAGCACCGGCTCGCCGACGGCCCGCTCGACGAACGCCAGCGTGCCGCCGTGCTCGCTCGCCTCGACGCGTTCCAGCACGAATCCGTCGACCAGCCGGCCGGCGAACCGCACCCGGACCCGCGACCCCGCCGTCACGGCGTCGTCGAGCTCAGCCGGGACGACATAGTCGAACGGCCGGTCCAGATGCGACAGCGCAACATCCACCATCAGCCGCGCCACCGGGTTCGCAGCCGCAGGCTCACGCCCGGTACGGCGAGAACGCGTGGACGTCACGGGCTCAGTACACCAGCCAGCCCCGACCATCAACGCGATGAGGTGGGCACGCGAGGTGAGCGCGGTTGACGCAACCACCACGCGATGAGCGCTCGCGCGAAGAGGTGAGCGCGATTGACGCAACCACCACGCGATGAGCGCTCGCGCGAAGAGCCTGCCGGCCGCGACGCGGCCCGCGCCGAAGGCGCGGAGCGGAGCCGCGGGTCCGCCCGAGCGGAGCGAGCGGCGGGAACGCGGATCCGCCCGGCGGATCTAGTCAGCAGCTAGTTTCGCCAGCTGCTCGGCCTTGTCGGTGCGCTCCCAGGTGAAGTCGGGCAGCTCGCGACCGAAGTGGCCGTACGCGGCGGTCTGCGCGTAGATCGGGCGCTTGAGGTCGAGGTCGCGGATGATGGCGGCCGGGCGCAGGTCGAACGTCTGGCTGATCGCCTCGGCGATGCGCACGGGGTCGACCGTCTCGGTGCCGAACGTCTCGATGAACAGGCCCACCGGCTCGGCCTTGCCGATCGCGTAAGCGACCTGCACCTCGCAGCGGCTGGCCAGCTTGGCGGCTACGACGTTCTTGGCAACCCAGCGCATGGCGTACGCGGCCGACCGGTCGACCTTCGACGGGTCCTTGCCCGAGAACGCGCCCCCGCCATGGCGGGCCATGCCGCCGTAGGTGTCGACGATGATCTTGCGGCCGGTGAGCCCGGCGTCGCCCATCGGCCCGCCGATCTCGAAGCGTCCGGTCGGGTTGACGAGCAGCCGGTAGCCGTCGGTGTCGATGTCGAGCTCGGCGATGACCGGGGCGATCACGTGCTCGGCGACGTCGGGCTTGAGCAGCGTGTCGAGGTCGATGTCGGCGGCGTGCTGGCTGGATACGACGACCGTGTCGAGCCGCGACGGCTTGCCGTCGACGTACTCGATGGTGACCTGGGTCTTGCCGTCGGGTCGCAGGTAGGGCACCGTGCCGTCCTTGCGGACCGCGGCGAGGCGCTGCGCGAGCCGGTGCGCGAGCGCGATCGGCAGGGGCATCAGTTCGGGCGTCTCGTCGACCGCGAAGCCGAACATCAGGCCCTGGTCGCCGGCACCCTGCTTGTCGAGCGGGTCGAGGTCGCCCTCGACGCGTGCCTCGTAGGCGGAGTCGACGCCCTGGGCGATGTCGGGAGACTGCGAGCCGATCGCGATGTTGACGCCGCAAGACGTGCCGTCGAAGCCCTTCCGCGACGAGTCGTAGCCGATCTCGAGGATGCGCTCGCGCACGATCGTCGGGATGTCGGCGTACGCGTCGGTGGTCACCTCGCCGGCCACGTGCACCTGGCCGGTCGTGATGAGGGTCTCGACAGCGACTCGGCTCGACGGGTCCTGCGCGAGCAGGGCGTCGAGGATCGAGTCGCTGATCTGGTCGGCGATCTTGTCCGGGTGTCCCTCGGTGACGGACTCGGACGTGAACAGGCGGCGGCTCACAGATTCTCCGGGAAGTTTGGTTGGCAGAGTCCGGCAGAGTCTACCGGTCGAGTAGACATGGCCGGACGGCGTCGGCGTTGACCGAAGCGCGCCCGGCTAGTACCGCGCTGCCACCGCGTCCCACACGGCCGCCGCCAGGGCCGCCTTCGGGCCAAGCGCAACCGGCACCTCGCTGCCGTCCGAGCCGAGGATGACCGCGGCGTTGTCCGGACGGCCGAATGCCAGGCCGGCGCCCACCGCATTGACGACGAGCAGGTCGCAACCCTTACGGGCCAGCTTCGCCCGGCCGTGGTCGAGGACGTCGCCCGTCTCGTCGCCGGTCTCGGCAGCGAAGCCGACCAGCACCTGACCCGGCCGTCGCGCCGCGACCAGCTCGGCCAGGATGTCGGGATTCTGCTCCAGCGCGATCGGCTCTGGCCGCGCGCCGGACTTCTTGATCTTGTGCACCGCCGGCGCGGCTGGGCGGAAGTCGGCGATCGCGGCGGCCATCACGATCACGTCGGCATCGGCGGCAACCTTGTGCACGGCATCGCGCAGTTCGGCGGTGGTCGTGACGCGCACGACGTCGGGGCCGGCTGGGTCGGGCAGTTCGGTGTTCGCCGCGACCAGCGTCACCTGGCTCGCGCCGCGCGCCGCGGCGACCGAGGCGAGCGCATAGCCCTGCAGCCCGGACGAGGCGTTGCCCAGGAATCGCACCGGGTCGAGCGGTTCGCGGGTGCCGCCCGCCGTGATCAGCACGTGACGGCCGACCAGATCCGCGGGCAGCGCGTCGGCACGGTGCAGCAGCAGCTCGGCCAGCTGCGCGATCTCGGCGGGCTCGGGCAGGCGGCCCTTGCCGGAGTCGGCGCCGGTGAGCCGGCCGGTGGCGGGCTCCAGCACGACGGCGCCGCGGCGACGCAACGTGGCGACGTTCTCGGCCGTCGCGGCGTGCTCCCACATCTCGGTGTGCATCGCCGGGGCGAACAGCACCGGGCATCGCGCCGTCAGCAGGGTGTTTGTCAGCAGGTCGTCGGCCAGGCCGTGGGCCGCCCGGGCCAGCAGATCGGCGGTGGCCGGTGCGATCACGACCAAATCGGCAGCGCGCCCGAGCCGGACGTGCGGCACATCCTCGGCGCCGGACCACACGTCCGACGCGACGGGCCGGCCGGAAAGTGCCGCCCACGTTGTCGCGCCGACGAAGCGCAGCGCGGACTCGGTCGGGACGACGACGACGTCGTGACCAGCCTCGGTCAGCTTGCGCAGCAGGTCGGCCGCCTTGTACGCGGCAATGCCGCCGCCGACGCCCAGGACGACCCGAGCGGCACGTTCAGGCGGCTGCGCGGCCATCGCCCGCTACGACTCGGACGGCTTGAACTCGATGAGGTCGTTGTTGATCTCACGCAGGGCGATCGACAGCGGCTTCTCCTGCGGCGCCGTCTCGACCAGCGGGCCCACGTACTCCAGCAAGCCCTCGCCGAGCTGGCTGTAGTAGGCATTGATCTGCCGTGCCCGCTTTGCCGCGATGATGACGAGCGCGTACTTCGACTGGGTACGCTCGAGCAGCTCGTCGATCGGCGGGTTGGTGATGCCTTCGGCACCGCTCACAGTTGGGGACACGTCTCAGCTCTCTCGTCGGTTGGGATCATCAGGCTGAATCATCAGGTGGCCCCCTGCTGCGGGCACACGGCTTCGATCAATGCTACCAACTCCCCCGCCGCGCGCCGGACGTCGTCGTTCACGACGACCGCGTCGAACTCGCCTTCGGCGGCCAGTTCGATCTTGGCCCGGTCCAGTCGCGACTCGATGACCGCACGGGATTCGGTGCCGCGACCGATCAACCGCCGCTCCAGTTCGTCCCAGGACGGCGGCGTCAGGAACACGAACTGTGCGTCCGGCATGCTCGCGCGCACCTGCCGGGCGCCCTGCAACTCGATCTCGAGCAGCGTCGGCACCCCGGCAGCGAGGTGCTCGAACACCGGCGCGCGGGGCGTCCCGTAGAAGTTGCCGGCGAACTCGGCATATTCGAGCAACTCGCCGCGCTCGACCATGCGCGCGAACTCGGCCCGGTCGACGAAGTGGTACTCCACGCCGTCGGTCTCGCGGGGGCGCGGCTGTCTGGTCGTGCAGGACACCGACACCCAGACGTGCGGGTACATCTTGCGGACGGCGGCCACCACCGTGCCCTTGCCCACACCCGACGGCCCGGACAGCACGGTCAGGCGGCTCGGCATATCGGCAAACTACCCGGACAGCCAGGGGAGCTCGGGAACGCGCCACCGAACCGATTCGGTCAGGATCACGAGCAGGAGCGCCGACATCAGGGCCAGGCTCAGGTACAGCCCGTACCGGACGTCGGCGGAGTAGCCGGAGTCGTGCGCGATATTCAGTCGGTCGCGATGGACGGCGTAGAGCCGCGCCGGAGACGCGTGGACGAGGCCCGGCTCGACCCTGGTGACGACGATGACGAACCGCGGGCGCCAGACAGCGAGCAAGACCAGCCCCAGAGCGAACCAGTCGAGGCGTCTCCAGCGTGCGAAGGGCAGATCCACGAGCGGATCGTAGATCGACGACCGCAGCGGCCGGGGCTGAATCGGGGCGAAGACGGCCTCGTTACTGTTCCGGGGGAAGCTCCAGGCCCGTCCTGACAGGGAGGTTGCAACGAATGGCTGCCGTTCAGGTCGGCGTCGTGAAGGAGTCCGCGGCCGGCGAGCGGCGCGTCGCGCTGACGCCGGACGCGCTTGCCCGGTTGCGGGACGCCGGCGTGGAGGTGATCGTCGAGTCCGGCGCCGGTTCGTCGGCGTGGTTCCCGGACGAGGAGTACGCGCAGGCCGGGGCGAGCATCGTCGAGACCGAGCGGCTGTACTCGACGGCGGACGTGCTGCTCTGCATCGACCAGCCTCCGGCCGAGCGGCTGCACAGCGGACAGACCGTGGTCGGCATGCTGGCTCCGTTGCTCAATCCGCAGCGGATGGCCGAACTGGCGGCCAAGGGCGTCACGGCGATCAGCCTCGACGGCCTGCCACGCACGCTGACCCGCGCGCAGAGCATGGACGCGCTGACCTCGCAGTCGAGCGTCGCCGGGTACCGGGCAGTGCTGGTGGCAGCGAACGCCTTCGACCGGTTCTTCCCGCTGCTCATCACGGCGGCCGGTACGTCCAAGCCGGCAACGGTGCTCGTGCTCGGCGCCGGCGTCGCGGGCCTGCAGGCGGTCGGCACCGCGCGTCGCCTCGGCGCCGTCGTGCGCGCCTACGACGTCCGCCCGGCGTCCAAGGAGGAGGTGCGGTCCCTCGGCGCGCAGTTCATCGAGCTCACCTCCGTCGCGCCGGGCGCAGGCGAAGGCGGCTACGCGCGAGCACTGACCGACGAGGAGCAGGCCGCGCAGGCAGCCGAGTTGGCCGACCACATCGCGAAGCACGACGTCGTGATCACCACCGCGCAGGTGCCCGGCAGGCGACCACCGTTGATGGTCACCGCCGACACGGTCAAGAGCATGCGCGCCGGCTCGGTCATCGTCGACATGGCGGCCAGCGACCTCGGCGGCAACGTCGAGATCTCGAAGCCGGGCGAGACGATCGTGACGAACAACGGCGTCACCGTCATCGGAGCGGGCAACCTGCCCGCGGCGATGCCCACCAGCGCGTCGGCCGCGTACGCCCGCAACATCAGCACGCTGCTCGTGCACATGCTCAGCGACGGGCAAGTCGCCATCGACCTCGACGACGAGATCCAGCACGGCGTGGTCATCACGCACGGCGGATCCGTCGTACACGAAGCCACTGCGAAACTCCTGGAGGGCACGCCATGACCGGATCGTTCGTAGGCGACCTGACGATCTTCGTCCTCGCCCTGCTCGTCGGCTTCGAGGTCATCAGCAAGGTGCCGGCCACGTTGCACACGCCGCTGATGTCGGGCGCCAACTCGATTCACGGCGTGGTGCTCGTCGGCGTGGTGCTGCTGTCGGCGTTCATCAGCGGGCCGCTCGGCTACGTCCTGATGTTCCTCGCCGCGGCGTTCGGTGCCGCGAACGTCGTCGGCGGGTACGCGGTCACCGACCGGATGTTGCAGATGTTCAAGAAGCGGCCCGTAGCGCCCGCGAAGGACGAGAAGTGAGCGGCGTCGAGACCGGAGTGCGGCTCGCGTCGCTGTTCGGGGCGGTCTGCTTCGTCCTCGGCCTGCATCTGATGAACTCCCCCGCTACCGCGAGACGTGGCAATCAGCTCTCGGCGTTCGGCATGCTCGTGGCGGTCATCGCCGTGTTCGTGTCGGTCGGTCACGGCGGCACGATGAATGCGTCCCGCTGGCTGGTACTGATCGCCGGCGCGCTGCTCGGCGCGGCGGCCGGCCTCTACTCGGCGCGCAAGGTCGCGATGACGCAGATGCCGCAGCTGGTCAGCCTGTTCAACGCGGTGGGCGGTGGTGCCGCCGCGCTGATCGCGGTGGCCGACTCCGCGCACGACAGCCACACGACCGGAGGCATTGCGACAGCGACGGTGCTCGACGTGGCGATCGGCTGCGTGACGT
>DASXRA010000127.1:0-8776 GCA_036506855.1 Jatrophihabitantaceae bacterium | reverse complement strand
CACAAGCAACGACCTGGACATTCCAGCGCGTCAGTCGTGCGCGCTCCCCGGCCGTACTGACCATTTCGCGGACCGATTTCTTGGTCAGGGCGGCCGGGGAGCGACTGTCTCAGGCGCCCGCGTGGGGGAGACTGACCGGCTATGGACGCGGACGGGCTCGACGAGGATCTGCGAACGCTCGATCGTGAGGCTCTCGTGGCGGAGGTGCGGCGACTACGCGCAGGCATCCGCCAGCATCGCGACAACTCCGGGCACGACCTGTGCTGGTACAACCCGGAGCTGTGGGACCTGCTGCCCGAGCGGGTGACGGCTCAGGTCGCCGTGCCGCCGTGGCCGGTGTTCCTGCGCGGCTGCCTGCGCTACCGCCAGTCGCTGGACGAGCAGCTACCCGGCGCCCCCGTGCATCCCGACGAGTTCGACGCCCGGCCGAGCACGTGACGGAGGCTCATGCCGCCGGCGAGCCGGCTTCGTAAACCGCATCGTCGGCAACCGACCACCGCGCGACCAGCTCGATCTGATGGTCGAGGTCGCCCAGGGCTGGGTTCCACGGGGCGGCCCGGTACGCGACGCCCTCACGATTCGTCCGGCGCGCGTCGCCGGTGGCCAGCCCGTCGGCCACGACGCTGGCTGCGGGCTCGCCGTCCAGGACGCGTTGCCGCAGCGCCCAGAGCTCGGCGGGCACCATGCCGGCCCACACCCCGTGCAGCACGTCGACACTGAGCGCGAAGAGAAGGCAGGAGCGGCGCACCGGGCAGTCGGCGCAGATTCGCAGCACCGGTCCGGAGATGCGCTCGTGCGGGTCATCGGGGAACCACCAGTCACCGCCGACCTGTGCGCATGCCGCGTCCTGATGCCATGCCGGTGTATGCCCGGGTGCACGGCCGATCACCTGACGTCCTGTCTGATCCATGATGCGGTCTCCTTCCGACCAGGCAGCGTCCGTGCGCCAACCGCGACGCGGACGCGCGAACCACGCACGTCCGATTCGGCGTTCTAAGCACACATCTCGTTCACCTCTGCGACCAGGCTAGGAGTAACGGGCGGCTTTCGGTCAATCACTTCGCGCACCGAATTTCGCCGAAGTGACTCCTGATTGCCCCGAATTAGGATATTTTTCCGCAGCGGAGCCGCGCAGCACCGTCCTAACGGAAGTCGCTCGGGTGATCGCTCGCCCACTCGCGGAACGCGCGGGCGGGCGCGCCGGTGATCGACTCGACCGTGGGACGCGCGTCATCCAGCGGACGTTAGAAGCTCAAGTCAGCTCGACGGCGCGGATGATCGGCAGGACGTCTCGCAACGCGGCGGTGTGATCGTCGACCGTGTCGAGCCCGAGGCCCATCGTGTTGACGCACAGGTGGGTGGCGCCGAGGTCACGCCAAGCGGCGACGAAGTCCGCCCGCTCGTCCTCGGGCACGCCCGCGAGCGTCAGTCGAGGCTCGAAGCCGATCTCGTCGGGCGCCCGCCCGGCATCGACTGCGTATGCGCGCACGCGCTCGACCATGCCACGCGCAACGTCGTCCGGAGCGCGCTGCGGCAGCCAGCCGTCGCCGATCCGGCCGA
Source organism: Jatrophihabitantaceae bacterium (assembly GCA_036506855.1). GTDB lineage: Bacteria > Actinomycetota > Actinomycetes > Mycobacteriales > Jatrophihabitantaceae > DASXRA01. Next base: position 7,216 of record DASXRA010000127.1, on the reverse strand, counting down.
CCCGGCGTAGCGCCGCCTCGGCATTGCCGCCGAACCACACCGGGATGCGCCCGCGGGCCGGACGCGGCTTGATGCCCGCGTTGGCTATGTGATGCCAGCGCCCGGAATAGCTGATCGTCGGGTTCGCCCACAGGGCGCGCAGCACGTCGACCTGCTCCTCGCTGCGGGCGCCCCGGTTGTGGAACGCCTCGCCCAGTGCGTCGTACTCCACGTCGTTCCAGCCGACGCCGACGCCGAGCCGCATCCGTCCACCACTGAGCACGTCGACCTCGGCCGCCTGCTTCGCAACGAGCGCGGTCTGCCGCTGGGGCAGGACAAGCACACCGGTGACCAACTCGAGCGAACTGGTCACCGCGGCCAGATAGCCGAACAGCACGAAGACCTCGTGGAACAACGTCTCGCTGTCATAGCGACGGCCCCAGTCCGGCCGGGTGTCGCGGCCGGCGCCGAGCACGTGGTCGAACGCCAGCACGTGTTGGTAGCCGAGCTGCTCGACCGCCTCCGCCCACGCGCGGACTGCGGAGGCATCCGCACCGATCTCCGTCTGCGGAAACACCGCTCCAATACGCATCCCTAGTTCCTAGCACCTCGCTGACAGCGGTTGTCCATAGTCGGCACTTGGCCGGTATCCGACAGTGCGACACGTAGACCGTGCGCGTCGGCGTGTGGTCTGCTGCCAGCCGGGCAGCGGTGTGCCCGCCGCCGAGTTTTTGTCGTCCCCTACCCCGAGGATGGTCGGCATGCGCCCCTTGACCCGTTTGCGGCTGGCAGCGGCGACGTTCCTGCTCGCTCCGGCAGTCGCCGTCGCCGTCGCCGCGCCCGCCGAAGCTGCGCCCGCGCCGGCCGCCTCGCCTAGCGTCGTCACCCTGATCACCGGCGAACGGGTGCAGCTGACGACGAACGCGGACGGGCAGGTCGCGGCGACGCTGCTCGACGTCCGGGGCTCGTCGGCGTCGCGGCAGGTGCAGGTGTTCGCCGCTGCCGGGCACACCTACGTCGTGCCGCAGGAGGCCGTCGGTGCGCTCGGCCGCCAACTCGACCTGTCCCTGTTCGACATCTCGGCGCAGGTTGACGGCGCGGCGCAGCAGGTGCAGATCGAGTGGACCGACCCGTCGAGCACGCACGCCATACCAGGCCTCACGCCGACGAGTGAGGCGGACGCGGAGGTCACCGACCCGGCGGCGTTCGGTGCCGCCGTCGACGACGGTGCGCTCACCGGGGTCGCCAAGATCAGCCGCGCGACGGCGGACGCCGGTGTCACGGCGAGCTACCCGCAGTCGACCCTGGTCGTGCACGGCACCGACGCGCTCGGCAAGAAGGCCACGTTCGGCACGGTCTTCGTGGTGAATCTCGACGACACCGCCCGATACGCCTGGTCGGCGTCCTTCTTCGACGGCACCGTGGCGTTCAGCGTGCCGCGGGGCAACTACTTCCTCGCGATCGCGATCCAGACGTCCACCGCGGACGGTGCCTACGTCGCCGACAGCCTGATGGTCCGCCCGCAGGTCGCGGTGAGCGGCACGCAAACCGTGGTTGACGCCAACGCGCGCCGCGATGCGACCGTGCACGTCCCGGTCCCTGCGACGCCGAGACCAACGAAGTACTACATGTTCCAGGCGTGGGTGGGACGGACCACCGCGTCCGGTCAGCGCATCGAGTACACCGACCAGCTCGTGCTCGGCGACCTGAACTTCTACGTCGAACCGACCGCGCAGGTCACCACCGGCACGTTGCGCTGGTTCGACTACTTCCGGCTGGTGCAGCCTGACGGCTCGCCCACGCCCTACGAGTACGACCTCGGCAAGGTGGCGACCGGCGCGGTGCCGAGCCAATTCCCCGGCACGGTGACCGACGCCGAGCTGGCCCACATCCGGGCCGCGTACCCGTCCGACATCCCAGATCGGCCGAGCTACTACTACCGGATCGGCTGGCAACCGCAGCAGTCGATCGCGTTCAACGCGGTTACGCCGCTCACCGCGCCGGCTGTGCAGGACGAGTACGTCACGGGCGGCCTTCCCGACGTGCGATGGAACCAGAATCTCGTCGTCAATGGCGACGAGTTCAACCCGCTGCTGACCGAGACCCAGGCGGCGTACCAACCCGGCGATCAGCTCACCACGTCGTGGCTTAAGGCGGTCAGTCACCCGGGCCTGATCGACCCGCGCTGACGACGGTCCGCTGCCTGGCCTGCCGGCAGGGTGATCGCTTCACGTTCTCAGTCGATCCGTGGACGGACAGCGCCGGCCACTACACGCAGCAGTGGTACAACAGCAGCACGCTGAGCACGTCCACCGGCTTCCGGCTGTCGAAGAACGGCGCGCCGCTCGCGTCGTCCGCCTCCAACACCGCTGCCACAGTGACCCTCGACCCGGCTCCCGCGACGTATCAGCTCAGCGTCGACACGACGAAGATCGCGCCGTGGTGGGCGACCGACGCGGCCAGCCATACCGTGTGGACCTGGGCTTCGGCGCCGCGGGCCGGCACGCTGCCCGCTCAGCGAACCTGCCGCGACGGCACGCAGAACTGCTCGTTCGAGCCGCTGATCTTCGTCGATCAGGACGCCGCGGTCGACGGGTTCAACTCCGTACCCCCCGGTACGGTTGCCACCGTCGACCTGTACGCGCACCACCAACTGTTCGACACGACCTCGCCCACGATCAGCGACCTGACGTTGTCGTACTCCGTCGACGGCGGCGCGTCGTGGACGAGCGCGGCGGTGACGTCGGCGGGTGGCGGTCACTTCCAGGCGCAGTTGCCGGTGCCGGCCGACGCGACCGGGTTCGTCACGACTCGGGTCGCTGCGTCCGATGCGGCCGGCAACACGGTCGACGACACGACGACCGACGCGTTCCGGATCGGTGCGCCGAGTGGCTCGTCGGGTACCGGCACGCCGCCGCCGTCCGGTGATCCGGCGCCTGGTTCGGGCGGCGCGCAGCGTGCGTGCGCCCCCACCGTCGCGCCGCAGGCGGCCTGCCAGGCGGAAGTCGTGGCGGCGCCTGCTGACGAGACGCAGGACGTCCCGGCGGGCTACGCGCCGGCCGACCTGCAGTCGGCTTACCAGCTGCCGTCGGCCAGCCGCGGCATCGGGCAGACCGTCGCGATCGTCGACGCATACGACGACCCGCAGGCCGAGGCCGACCTCGCCTCGTATCGCTCGCAGTACGGGCTGCCGCCGTGTACGAGCGCAAACGGCTGCTTCCGCAAGGTGAACCAGTCCGGCGCCGCGGACCCGCTGCCGTTGCAGGATCCCGGCTGGGGCCTGGAGATCTCGCTCGACCTCGACATGGTCTCGGCGGCCTGCCCGAACTGCCACATCCTGCTCGTCGAGGCGAACTCGAATGACCTGAACGATCTGGGTGCGAGCGTCAACACCGCGGTGCGCCTCGGTGCCGACGTCGTGTCGAACAGCTACGCCGCCAACGAGTTCTCCGGCGAGAAGCGGTTCGAGAAGTTCTACGACCACGACGGTGTGGCGATCACGGTCAGCGCGGGCGACTTCGGCTACGCCGCGATGTTCCCCGCCACGTCCCACTTCGTCACGGCCGTCGGTGGGACGAGGCTCGTGGCCGCCGGCAACGCGCGCGGCTGGGACGAGACAGTGTGGGCGGGAACCGGATCCGGATGCTCGGCCTACATCGCCAAGCCGTCGTGGCAGCGCGACCCGGACTGCCCGATGCGCATGGTGGCCGACGTGTCGGCCGTCGCCGACCCGGCAACCGGTGTTGCCGTGTACGACACGTTCGGCTTCGGCGGCTGGCAGGTTGTCGGCGGCACGTCCGTCGGCTCGCCGCTGATCGCCGCGACGTACGCGCTCAACGGTCACACCAGCACGTTCGGTCCGGCCAACCTGTACCGGAAGGCGACGCCCAGCCAGTTCTACGACGTCACGAGCGGCACGAACGTCCCGGGCCAGATGGCCAGCACCTGCCTCGGCGACTACCTGTGCACCGGCCTGCCCGGCTACGACGGACCGACCGGTCTCGGCACCCCCCACACCGAGGCGGCGTTCTGACGGGTCGCTACCAGACGTCGCCGCCGCGCCAGTCGCACGCGAGGTCGCCGTCGAGATCGAGCTTCGCGCTGACCGGCAGCACGAAGATGCAGCCGTCCTCCTCCGGCGTCCGCTCGATGCCGCCGGGCGCGACAACCGAGACGGTGCCCGTCCACACTCGCCAGCCGCGTGACGGGTAGAACAGCGCGCCCTCGTCGGTGGCGCCGAGCGCACCGACCTCATACGCGGCGTGGATGATCCGCTCCAGTTCGGCCATCAAGGCCGCGCCGTGCCCGCGGCGGCGCCGGTCCGCGCGCACTGCGACGCCCTCGACGTAGCCGGTCCGCAACGACTGCCCGCCGTGCAGCATCCGCCGCATGACCACCGAGCCATGGCCGATCAGCTCCGCACCCTCCCAGACGAGTGCGTGCATGCCGCCAAGTGCGTGCTCGTAGTCGTCGTCGGTCATGTCGTCGAAGGCGTCGTCGAGCAGTCTTCGGATCGCGCGCCGCTCATCCGGGCTCAGCGACGCAGTATGGGCAACGCGCACCTCGGTCATTGCGGCATCTTGCCTGATGCCGGCGCTCGCAGGACAGCAGATTAGTTTGGCTATTCACCTAGGTACTACAGATTGATCGGGTGCTGGACTTCCACCTCGACGCGGCAACCGGCCAAGCGCCTTACCTGCAGCTCGTACACCAGGTCAAGCAGGCGCTGCGACTCGGTTGGCTGCAGCCCGGCGACAAGCTGCCGACCGTCCACGAGGTCGCCGCGAGCGTCGCGATCAATCCGAACACCGTGTTACGCGCGTACCGGGAACTGGAGCACGAGGGATTGGCGGCCGGTCGCCCCGGGCAGGGCACCTTCATCCAGCGCAGCCTCAGCCAAGTCAGCCCGAGCGCCTACGGCACGCTGCGGCGCCGGCTGGAGCGCTGGATGGTCGCGGCTCGCGAGGCGGGGCTCGACGACGACGGCATCATGGACGTGGTCCGCGCGACGATGCGCAGCGCAAGCGCCGAGGAGACGGCGTGATGTCCGGATCGCGCAACATTTGGCTGCCTCAGACCGCCAAATGTTGCTTGATCGGTGCCGAGGAGACGGCGTGACCGTCGAAGCGGTCGGCGTAGGGCGTCGCTACGGCCGGTTCTGGGCATTGCGCGATCTGACGTTGCAGCTTCCCGCCGGTTCGATCACTGCCGTCGTCGGCCCGAACGGCGCGGGCAAGACGACGCTGTTGAACCTGCTCGTCGGGCTGCTGCCGCCGTCCGAGGGCGAGCTGAGCGTGGTCGGCCAGCGTCCGGGCAACGATCCGGGCTTCCTGGCGAAAGTCGGCTTCGTGGCCCAGGACTGCCCGCTCCATACGGAGTTCACGGCCGAGGATCTGCTGCGCTTCGGCCGACACCTGAACCCGAAATGGGACGACGCACTTGCCCGCGATCGGCTGGACGCGGCGAACGTCCCGCTCCGGGCGGCGGGCGGGACGGCTGTCGGGCGGCCAGAAGGCCCAGGTGGCGCTGGCTTTGGCCGTGGCCAAGCGTCCGGACATGCTCCTGCTCGACGAACCGCTCGCCAGCCTGGACCCCCTTGCCCGGCGGGAGTTCCTGCAGTCGTTGATGGCGATCGCAGCGTCCGCGCAAATCACGGTGGTGATGTCGTCGCACCTGATCGGTGAGTTGGCCCGGGTGTGCGACCACCTCGTCGTCATCTCCGGCGGCCGGCTGCTGATCGCCGGCGAGCTCGACCAGGTCGTCGACGAACACGCTGGGTCACCGGATCGCCCGCCGACGTGGCTACCCTGCCGGACGCCGCCGAGGTCGTCGCCGAGTCGCAGCACGATCGGCATTCCCGGCTGCTGGTGCGCTCGCCAGGCCCGCTGCTAAACCCCGCGCTCGCGGTTTCGCCGGCTGATCTCGAAGATATCGTGCTGGCCTATCTCGAACAGGTTCCCGCTCGGGAGCCCGCCTCGGCGGTCGTCCGATGATCTGGCTGACCTGGCGGCAGCATCGCGCGGAAGCGGGCGTCGGCGCGGCGCTTCTGGCCGCGGCGGTCGCGGCGTTGGTGGTGATCGGCCAGGGTGCGCATCATCTCGCGCGGCAGCTTGGGCAGGCCCGGCTGCACGCAGTCCGGCGGAGGCTGCGGGTCGGCACTCGATGAGCTGCACAGGCATTACCACTGGCTGCCCCCGGTCATCGGCTCGCTGATCGCGGTGCCGCTGCTCGTCGGGATGTTCTGGGCAGCGCCCCTGGTCTCGCGCGGGTACGAGTCCGGCACGCATCGATTGGTCTGGACGCAGTCGATCAGCCGACGGCGCTGGATCAGCACCAAGGTTGCGATCATCGCCGCCGTCGTGGGCGGGGCGGCAGCCGTGCTCGGCCTCGTCGCCACATGGGCGCTCGACCCGCTGGCGCCTGCGTTCGGGACGCGCTTCAACAGCACGTGGTACGACATCACGGGCGTCGTGCCGGTCGCCTGCATGCTGTTCGCGTTCGCCGCCGGAGTGGCCGCAAGCGCCCTCACGCGGCGAACGATTCCGGCCATGGCGACGACCCTTGTCGTGTATGCGGCGGCGCGCATCCCGGTCCATTTCTTCCGCAGAAGGCTCTGGCCGACCGTTCACCATACGGTGACGTATCCACTGAGCGCCCTGCTGCGCGATCCCGACGGCGACCACCCGCTGGCTGCCGGCCTGTCGCCGAACGACTGGATCATCAGCACCGCCAGGCTCGACCCGGCGGGGGCACTCGATCGTCGGCCTCAACAACCGCGACATCCTGATCAGGTACTGCCCCGACTTGCTGCCACGGGGCGAGATCGGCGCCGCGGCGATCCAGGCATGCCAGGCCAAGCTGAACGGCCTCACCGCGAGCGAGGTCACCCGCTACCACCCCGCGAGCCAGTTCTGGAGCATTCAGCTCGTCGAGAGCCTGCTGTTCGTCGCGATCGCGGCCGTCCTTGCCGTGACTGCCATCCTCGCCGTGGTGCGGCGCCGCTCGATCTGAGCTACTCCGCGGACGGGTCGGGAGCCAGGGGCCGCTCGAACAACGTCCGGAGCACGATCGTCGTGCTGGTGCCCGCGACGGTCGGGATCGCCCTGATCCGGTCCAGTGTGTCGGCAAGCGCGGTCGTGGATGCGACACGCAGCTTCACCCAGTAGCAGTCCTCGCCGGCGATCTCGTGGGCCTCGAGGACGCACGGTTCGGCGCGTAATGCGGCGTGCAGCTTCGT
>DASXRA010000126.1:0-4879 GCA_036506855.1 Jatrophihabitantaceae bacterium | reverse complement strand
CACGGTGACGGCGGTCGGCGACGACTGGTTCGAGGTGGGCCTCATCCCCGAGACGCTGCGTGCGACCACGCTGGGCGCGAAGCAGCCCGGCGACCCGGTGAACCTCGAGGTCGACGTCCTCGCGAAATACGTCGCCCGCCTCGCGGACAAAGCGCGATGAGCAGCGAGGCCGGCAGTGAGACCAACCAAGAACGCGATGAGCGCTCGCGCGAAGAGCCCCGCCGCCGCGACGCGGCCCGCGCCGAAGGCGTGGAGCGGAGCCACGGATCCACCCGAGCGCAGCGAGAGGTGGAGACGGGGATCCGCGAGGGCGGGATTCGATTGGACAGCATCGAGCGGGCGATCACCGAGATCAAGTCGGGCAAGCCCGTCGTGGTCGTCGACGACGAGGACCGCGAGAACGAGGGCGACCTGATCTTCGCGGCCGAACTCGCGACGCCCGAGCTCGTGTCGTTCATGGTGCGCTACACGTCGGGCTACATCTGCGTGCCGATCACCGAGAAGGAAGCCGACCGCCTCGACCTGCCGCCGATGTACCGGGTCAACCAGGACCGCCGCGGCACGGCGTATACGGTCACCGTCGACGCGCGCGAGGGCACCACGACCGGGATCTCCGCCTCGGATCGGGCCCTGACCATGCGCCTGCTCGCCAATCCGGACGCCACCGCCGAGGACTTCTCCCGGCCGGGTCACGTGGTGCCGCTCCGCGCGAAGGCGGGCGGAGTGCTGCGCCGGCCCGGACACACCGAAGCGGCCGTCGACCTTGCCCTGCTCGCTGGCCTGCACCCGGCGGGGGTACTGTGCGAGATCGTCAGCGAGAAGGACCCGTCCGGCATGGCGCGGGTCGACGAGCTGCGCGTGTTCGCCGACGAGCACGAGCTCGCGCTGATCTCCATCGCGGACCTGATCGCCTACCGCCGCCGCTTCGACAAGCTGGTCACCCGCGTGGCGTCCGCCCGCGTGCCGTTGCGGTACGGCGAGTACACCGCCGTGGGTTACAGCAGCTCCTACGACGACCGCGAACACGTCGCGTTCGTCTTCGGCGACATCGGTAACGGCGAGAACGTGCTGGTACGGGTGCACTCCGAATGCCTGACCGGTGACGTGTTCGGATCGCTGCGCTGCGATTGCGGCCCGCAACTCGACGCGGCTCTCGCCACGGTCGCCCGGGAGGGTCGCGGCGTCGTGCTCTACATCCGCGGTCACGAGGGCCGCGGCATCGGCCTGCTGCACAAGCTGCAGGCCTACCAACTGCAGGACGCCGGCAGCGACACGCTCGACGCCAACCTCGAACTCGGCTTGCCCGCCGACGCACGCGACTACGGCACCGGGGCGCAGATACTCGTCGACCTGGGCGTCCACACGATGCGGCTGCTGAGCAACAACCCGGCCAAGCGGGCGGGGCTCGAGGGGTACGGCCTGCGCATCGTCGGCCGGGTGCCACTGCCGACGGCCACCAACCCGGAGAACCTGCGCTACCTGCAGACGAAACGCGACCGCATGGGTCATGACCTCGAGATCGAGGAGTCCGATCGATGAGCGCTCGCGCGAAGAGCCCCGCCGCCGCGACGCGGCCCGCGCCGAAGGCGTGGAGCGGAGCCGGGGATCCACCCGAGCGAAGCGAGTGGTGGAGACACGGATTCGCGCAAGGCGGGATGAGTCGATGAGCGGGCACGGCGCACCGGAAATGTCCACTGTGGACGGTGCGGACGAGCTGCGCGTCGCAGTTGTCGCGGCGCGCTGGCATGCGACGGTCATGGACGGCCTGCGCGACGGCGCCCAGCGCGCGCTGGCCGACTCGCAGGTCACCGACGTCACCGAGATACGCGTGCCAGGCGCGTTCGAGCTGCCGGTGGCGGCGGCGTGCCTGGCGGCCTCGGGCTTCGACGCGATCGTGGCGCTCGGCGTCGTCATCCGCGGTGGCACGCCGCACTTCGACTACGTCTGCTCGGCGGCGACGAACGGGCTGACCGAGGTGGCGCTGCGCTCGGGCGTGCCGATCGGATTCGGCGTGCTCACCTGCGACGACGACGAGCAAGCGCTCGACCGGGCGGGCCTGCCCGGGTCCAAGGAGGACAAGGGCTACGAGGCCACGGTCGCGGCGCTGAGCACCGCCGTCGCGCTCGCGCCGTTCCGCCGACCGTGACGGCGTGCGGCATCGTCCTTGCCGCCGGCGCGGGGACGCGATTCGGGCGCCCCAAGGCCGAGATCGTGCTCGGTGGCGAGCGGCTGGTCGACCGAGCGGTGCGTGTGCTCCGCGAGGGGGGCTGCGCGGACGTCGTCGCGGTGGTGCGAGACGGCGTTGAGGTGCCCGGCGCGGTCGTTGTCGTCAACCCCGACCCGGAGCGTGGGATGGGCTCGTCACTCCGCCTCGGTCTGGCGGCCGCGTCCGGCGCCCGGGCGGCGATCGTGCTCGTCGATACGCCGGGCATCGGCGCGGACGCCGTCCGGCGCGTGCTCGCCGTCGACGCGCCGGTGGCCGTGGCCACCTACGAGAGTCGGCGCAGCCACCCGGTCGTGATCGAACGTCCACTGTGGACGGAGGTCGCCAGCCTCGCGGACGGCGACCACGGCGCCCGCCCGTTCATGCGCGCGCATCCGGATCTCGTCGTCGAGGTGGCGTGCGAGGGCGACCCCGCCGACGTCGACACCCCCGCCGATCTGGCTGCCTGGCGGGAGCGTGCGACCCAGTAACGTGTCCGCGTGAGCGACGTCGAGCTCGCCGAGAAGCGGGTCAGCTGGGCGGAGCTGTTCTTCGACCTGGTGTACGTCCTCGCGGTCACCGAGGTCTCATCGCTCCTGCAGGAGCACCACACGTGGGGCGGCGTGCTCCGCGCCCTCGTCGTATTCGTGCCGATCTACTGGTCGTGGGTCGGCACGTCGATCATCGCCAACACCCGCGACGTCAGCAGCGCGTCGAGCCGCATGGGCATCTTCGCCGTGGGCCTGGCGGGGATGTTCATGGCGCTCGCCGTTCCCGACGCGTACGGCCAGCAAGGCTGGTTGCTGGGCTGCGCCTACATGGGGGCGCGGCTCGTCCTGGCGCGCCTGCTGTTCGGACGGCACCGGCCGACGCCCAACCCGGTCGCCGTCGGGCTGTTCGTCAGCGGACCGCTGATGCTCGTCGGCGGCTTCGTGCACGGTTCGGCACGCGAGGCGCTGTGGGCCGCGGCGGCGCTCATCGACCTGTCGTCACCGACGCTCCTGCGCGGGCGCTTGCGTGGGATGCGCTTCGAGCCGGGGCACCTCGCCGAGCGGTTCGGCCTGTTGCTGATCATCGCCATGGGCGAGTCGGTCGTCGCGATCGGCGGACCGGCAGCGTCGGCACACCACCTGACGGCCGGTGTGCTAGCAGCAGTCGCTGCCGCGTTCGTGCTCGTCTGCGCTCTGTGGTGGGTGTACTTCCACTTCGCCGCCGATGCGATGCGGCACGCGCTGACGACCGCTCAGGTGCAGACCGACATCGCCCGGCACGTGATGTCCTACGGGCACCTGTCGCTGATCGCGTCGGTGATCTCGGTCGCCGTGGGCATGCGCGAGGTGATCGCGCACCCGGGCGACCACCTCGACTGGGGCGTCACCGGCTTGCTGGTCGGCGGTTGCGTGCTCTACCTGGCGACGTACGGCTACACGCGCTGGAAGATGTTCCGGCTGGTGGCGACGACCCGTCTCGGCGCGGCAGCCGCCGTGCTCGCCTTGCTGCCGATCGCCACGCAGGTGCCCGGGCTGGTCGTGCTGGTGCTCGTAGCGGGTGTCGTGATCGTGCTGAACGTCGTCGAATACCTGCGGGTGCGCCGCGCTGGCGTCGTCTAGGCAGGTGCGGACGCGGCGAGTGCGGCGAGTGCGGCCGGGAAGATCTCGGCGGGCGGGGTGACCAGGCCGGCGCCGACCTGGCCGGTGCCCGCGATCTTGCCGGCCATGCCGGTATTGATCTGCGGGAGGATGCCCGTGCGGACCACCCTCGACACGTCGATGCCGCAGGGCGTCCCGCGGAAATCGAGCACCGGGATCGAGTAGGCCGGGTGCTCGGCCAGGGTGATCTCGTACATGCGCCGGGTCGTGGCGAGCGCGTCGTCGACCGTACCGCCGACGAAGCGGACGATCGCCGGCGCCGCCGCCATCGCGAAGCCGCCGAGCCCCGCGGTCTCGGTGATCGCCGAGTCGCCGATGTCGGGGTTGGCGTCGTCCGGCCCGAATGCGCCGAGATACAGGCCGTCGGGCACCAAAGCCGGACCGGTGAACCACTGCGCGCCGGTGCCTGCCACCTGGATGCCGAAGTCGGTGCCGTTGCGCGCCATGGCGACGACCATGGTCGAACCCGGGATGTCGCGCGCCGCGTCGAGGGTCAGCTTGCACGCGGGCATGGCCAGGTTGAGGAAGAAGTGATCGTTGCCGGCGACGAACCGCACGGCTCGCGCCACCTCGGACGAAGTGAATCCGGAGTCGATCAGCGACGGCAGCAGCTCGCGCAGCAGCATCAGCGTGCCGGCGCGATTGCGGTTGTGCGCCTCGTCGCCCATGTGCAGCATCTGCGCGAGGATCGCCTTGATGTCGATCGGGCCGTGCGCACGTACCGCTGCCTGCAGCATCGGCCCGAGCGACACCGACATCCAGTGCAGCCGGTCGAGGACGTCGGGGGAGTAGGCGCCGTATCGCAGCACCTTGCCCAGCCCCTCGTTGAGCGAGCAGTACGCCAGCGCGCCCGTGGCCGGGTCTTCGAGCACGAACACCCACATGCTCGACGACACGATCCCGGCCATCGGCCCGACCGCGCCGTGGTCGTGACACGGCATCAGGTTCGCCGCGCCGGCCTCGTAGAACGCGACCGCCCGCTCGGGATCGGCGACCAGGCCCTCGTACGCGGCGGCGCCCATCAGCG
>DASXRA010000125.1:0-4056 GCA_036506855.1 Jatrophihabitantaceae bacterium | reverse complement strand
AGGACGACGCGTGCCGACGCCGAACGGATCTTCACCGAGGTCAGCGCGCCGAGCGACGTCGCGAGAGTGAGGACGACGAGCGCGGCCAGGCCGGCGCCGCGTGCCGTGTACCAGAGTGTCATCACGCCGCCGCCGTCTCCGTGCGCGCGGGCGCAGGCCAGCCGAGCGTGGTGTCGACGAAGCCGTCGACATCGACCAGCCGGGCCGCCAGGTGCCGTTCGGTGAGCCAGTCGCCGGCGCGCTCGCCCAGCACGATCGCGGCAGTGCTTGCGACGTTCGCGGCCAGCGCCGAGGGTGCGTACACCGAAGCCGTGCGCCACGGCCCGTCGGCGGGTGTTCCCGTGCGCGGATTGACGATGTGGTGGACGCTTCGCTCGCCGCGTCGCCACCGTCGGATCGTTGTGGTCGACGTGGCCAGACCGCCGTGCCGGAGCACGACGACCTGGCCCGGACCGTTCTCGCGCTCGGCCACCCGCACCGGCCATCCGCCGCGCGGGCTGCCCGCCGTGCCCAGGTCACCGCCGAGCTCGACGAGCACCGGCGTGCCGTACCGGCGGCTCAGCGTGCGCGCGGCCAGATCAGCCGTGTACGCCTTCGCTGTCGCCCCGAGGTCGAGCGCGGTGCCCGGCGGGACGACTAGCAGGCCGGCCTCGCGATGCAGCCGCACGTCCTGCCAGCTACGACGCCGGGGGGAGGCGGCAATCGCCGGTCCGTCCGCCGGGATGGCGGCGATGTCGCGGTCGTAGCCGATGCGGTGCATCGCGAGGCCGACAGTCGGGTCGACGGCGCCGCCTGTCTGGGCGGCCGCGTCGAGTGCTGCTTTGACGAGATCGCCGAGCAGGCGCGGGATCGGAACCGGCCGCCCGGCGTGGGCGTTCGCCGCCGACAAGGCCGAGTCGGCCTGGAAGCGGCTGGCCATCCGGTCGATGCGGTCGAGCAGCGCCGTCAGGTCCGCGGCGGCCGGAGCCAGCGCGCGCCCGTCCCCGACGACGAGCCGGACCGTGCAGCTCCACGCCCGCGTGACGTAGGTATGAGTGGTCATGATCCGTTGCTCCCGCCGACCGTGGTTGTGGACTGGTCGCTCGACGAGATCCCCGAGCTGCTTGACCCGCTCGAGCTGGTCGAGCTGCTGGAGCTGCTCGAGCTGGTCGAGTCGTCGGTGGACGTCGTGGTGGTGGACGTCGTGTTGTCGGTCGACGTCGTGCCCGTCGTCGCGCCGGCCGAGTGCCCGACCGCGGATACGAGCGTCACGGTGAGCGCGAGTCCGGCAGCACCGACCCCGCCGGCGGCGAGAGCGGCCCGGTGGAACAAGCGCCTGGTGCGAGGTTGCGTCGTCATGGGTACGACGGTCGCGCCGTGCGGGTCAGCGCCGCGTCACCACAAGGTCAAGCTCGTCCTAAGCCGGCTTATGAGCCCGCTAGGCCCGCGACGGTCTCGCGTTACGCGTTCGCTTCGAGCGAACTCAGCACTTTCGGTTGCATTGCTGGGGATTCTCCGCTGGACAGGGACGGCGAAGATCCACTAATCTCGAACGCATGTTCGATCTGGTCGAGACTGGCGCAGCGGTCGAGCATGTCCTCGACAAGCTGTCCGACGCCATCGACGAACTGGCTGAGCTCGACCTGACCCGCCTCGATGGTGACGAGTTGCTCGATCTGCTCCGCGGTGTGGAGGCGCATCGGCGCCGGCTGCCCGTCGCCGATCACCGCCTGGTCGCCGAACTCGAGCAGCGCGGCATAGCCGGCGAATTCGCAGCCCGTGACACCCGGACGCTGCTGCGCGACGCGCTACGGCTATCACCCCACGAGGCCAAGCGGCGGGTACGCGCGGACCAGCCTGGTCACCACGGCACACGGCGGTGCGGTGTCAGTCGCCGACGCCCTGCGAATCGCCGGCGAGGCGCAGATCGTGCCCGTCGTGATCGACGCCGAGGGCGTGCTCGCGTTCGGGCAGGGTCGTCGCGTCGCGAGCACCGGGCAACGGCTCGCGCTTGCCGCCCGTGACGGCGGATGCTGCTTTCCCGGCTGCGACGCTCCACCGGGCTGGACCCAGGCCCATCACGTCCTCGGCTGGATCGACGGTGGAGGCACGGACATCGACAATCTCTGTCTGCTCTGCGGCTACCACCATCGCGAATTCGAGAAACGTGGCTGGGCCGTCACCATGAAAGGACGGCCTGCCCTGGTGGACGCCGCCGCCCCGCATCGACCCGGACCAGGCGCCCGTCCGCAACGCCATGCACGAGCGGACGCTTCGGGCTACGGCGCACGCAGATACAGCGTGACGGACGCGCCGCCCGACGCCGACCGGCCCACGCGCATCGAGCCACCGGACGCCTCGGCGCATTGCCGGGCGATGTCCAGGCCCAGACCGGACGATCCGCGGTCGCTGCGCCCGCGCACGCCGGCGCCGTCCGGCAGCCCCGGGCCGTCGTCGGTCACGACGAGCGTCGCGCCGCCGCTCGAGCCCGAACTCGAGCCCGACGCCGAGTCCGAGCCCCACGCCGAGCCAGAGCCCGACGCCGAGTCCGAACCCGGCGACAGCGATACCGCGAACGCAGTCCCCTCCGGCGTGTGCGCGATGACGTTCTCCAGCAGGGCATCCACGGCCACGGTCAGATCCTCCGCCGAGGCGCGCACGGGCAATGGCGTGTCCGGCAACGAGATCGAACGCGACCGCTCCTGGTCGTCGGCCAGCGCCGACCAGAACGCGACCCGATCGGCGACGACAGCGGTCGCGTCCGCCGAAGGCAGGCGGCCCTCGCGCTGCGGTCGCCGCGCGGCGCGGATCACGGCAGTCAGCGTGCGCTCGAGCGCCGTGACGTGCGTGCCGATGCGCTCGGCCTCATCCGGGTCGCGCAGCCCCTCGGCGTCCAGCCGCAATGCGGTCAGCGGCGTGCGCATGCGGTGCGAGATGTCGGCGACTGTCTCGCGCTCCTCGGCGATCAGCTCGTCGATACGGTCGGCGAGCAGGTTGAGCGCCGACCCGACCTCGGCGACCTCGCGCGGCCCGGACGTCGGCGCGCGGGCGTCCACGTCACCCTTACTCAGCTGCTGGGCGGTTTGCGCGGTCCGCACCAGTGGCCGGACGATCCGCCTGGTCACCAGTTCGCCACCGATGATCCCGATCAGCAACATGCCCGCGCTGCCGCCGGCGAGCAGCGCGTACCAGCGCCCGACGCCTTCGGTCAGCGCGGAGTCGGACGCGAAGACCCTGATCAGGTAGGTGCTGTCTTGCCGGTGGACGGACAGCTCGGCCACTTCGCCGCGCGGCACATTGTGCAACTGCGCGGCGCCGGGTGGTGGTCCGCCAGCATCCGGTCCACGCTCGTGCGGCGAGTCCGACTCGCCGCCGGGCAGCCGGGCCGTCGGCTCTCCGGACGCGTCTGTGCCGAGCACCGTGCCATCGGGCAGGTAGACGGATGCGCTGCGACGCTTGGTCTGCGGCAACGTCTTCAGGTAGTTCGAGATGGCGCTCGTCGTAGGGCTGCCGTACCCGACGACGCTGGCGATCGCCTGCGCCCGATCGACAATCGAGCGCTCGCTGCGCTGTACCACCGCCGATCGGACGAGCAGCGCCACCGGGATCGCGAACGCCAGCACGACCAGGGTGGTCACGGCTGCGACGAGCAACAGGATCCGGCGGCGCATGGCTACTCCGGGGCGACGAGGCGCACGCCGACGCCGCGCACGCTGTGCAGGTACCGCGGCTGCTTGGCCGACTCGCCGAGCTTGCGGCGCAACCACGACAGGTGGACGTCGACGGTGCGGTCCGAACCGCCCCATGCCTGCTGCCACACCTCAGCCAGCAGGTCGCGCTTCGTGACGACCTCTCCGGAACGCCGAGCCAGCACGAGCAGCAGGTCGAACTCCTTGCGCGCCAGGTCGACCACGCGGCCGTCGACGGTGACCTCGCGGCTGCGCGTGTCGACGCGCAGCCCGCCGACGACGATCGCCGGATCGCCGTCAGCGCGGCCCGAACGGCGCAGTACCGCCTTGATCCGCGCGTTCAGCTGCGCGGCCGTGAACGGCTTGATCACGTAGTCGTCGGCGCCGA
>DASXRA010000124.1:0-16114 GCA_036506855.1 Jatrophihabitantaceae bacterium | reverse complement strand
TGCCGTTAGCCTGTCGCCCGACCAATCGATGCCCGGAAAGGCGCGTCATGACTGAGTACCCCACCGACCTCCGCCGCTCCGCGCCTCGCTGCGTGCTGGTACCCCCAGCGCCCGAGGGCGCTGTCGCTGCGGTACTCGCTGCGATGCTCATGGAGATCCTCGGCTCATGACGACGTGGTCCACGCGAGAGGCCGCGGAGAAGTGCGGCTTCAGCCAGTACACGCTGCGATGGTACGAGCGGATCGGCTTGCTCGATCGAGTCGAACGCGGCCCGGACGGGCGGCGCCGGTTCAGCGACGGCGACGTGGAATGGCTGCTGATGCTGAGCAAGCTGCGCGCCACCGGCATGCCGGTACGCGACATGCAGCGCTACGCCGAGCTGGTCCGGTCGGGGGCCGGAGAGCCCGAGCGGCTCGACCTGCTCCGACGTCACCGCGCGTTCGTCCTGCAGTCGATCACCCGGCGGCAGGAGTGCTTGCAACTGCTCGACAACAAGATAGGGATCTACAGCCGCCGCGTGCGTGCGGCGAAGAAGGGAAACTGACATGCGCGAAGTCGCACTCGGCGACTTGACCGTCTCGGCCCAGGGCCTGGGCTGCATGGGAATGAGCGAGTGGTACGGCGCCGCCGACTGGGACGAGTCGATCGCCACGATCCACCGCGCGCTCGACCTCGGTGTGACGTTCATCGACACCGCCGACATCTACGGCGCCGGCCACAACGAGGTGCTCGTCGGCCGCGCCATCGCCGGGCGGCGCGACGGCGTCACGCTTGCCACCAAGTTCGGCGTCGACCGGTCCGGCGGCGACGACAAGCGGGTGATCCGGGGCGAGGCCGGCTACGTGAAGCGTGCTTGCGACGCGTCGTTGCTGCGCCTCGGCGTCGATCACATCGATCTGTACTACCTGCACCGCCCGCCGCAGACCGCCGAGATCGAAGAGACCGTCGGCGCGATGGCTGAGCTCGTCCAGCAGGGCAAGGTTCGCCATCTGGGACTGTCCGAAGTGGACAGCGCCTTGCTGCGCCGTGCCTACGCGGTCCACCCGATCACCGCCGTGCAGAGCGAGTACTCGCTGTGGACGCGCGACGTCGAGACGACGGTGCTGGACGCGTTGCGCGAACTCAGCGTCGGGCTCGTGCCGTACTCGCCACTCGGACGCGGGTTCCTGACCGCGACGCTCGACCTGGGGTCGTTCGACGACAAGGACTTCCGCAGCCGCAACCCGCGTTTCGCCGGTGATGCCGGCGCTGCGAATCTCGCGATCGTCGAGGCCGTTCGTCAGGTGGCCGATGCCAAGGGCGTTGCCCCGGCGCAGATTGCGCTGGCCTGGGTGTCCGCGCAGGCCGACCGGCTCGGCGTCCCGGTCGTTCCCATCCCCGGCACGAAGCGGGTCAAGTGGCTCGAGCAGAACGTCGCGGCACTCGACATCGAGCTCGGCGCGGACGAACTGGCGGTGCTGGATCCGCTCGCGCAGCAGGTCGTCGGCGCCCGCTACTGAGTTCTCACGGATCGAGGTCGATCCGCAGATCGACCTCGATCCGGAGCCTGCGGCTCAGGCCAGCGTCTCGCAGAGGTTCTCCTGCGTGCCGGTCACGTCGAACGTGCGCACGCCGTCCGCACCCAGCACGAAGTCGAACGTCCCGGACAGTATCCATTCGCCGGACGGCGTGGTCGTGGTCTTGCCGATGTGCACGCCGATGCCGATGTGCCCGAAGCCGTTGCCGTGGATCGAGCCGTCCGGATCGAAGAAGAAGAATCCGGTGCCGGTCAGGTTGCGGATCACCGACGCTCCGCTGTCCATGTTGGTGAACTTGATGATGAGCGGGCCCACGAACTCCTGCTCGAGCGGCGACCCGTCGGGGTACGTCTGCAGCGTCCGCACGAGCTCGTGGTCGTCCACGATGTCGCCGTGCAGGCCGAACGAGCACACCGTTCCGGCCGCGTCGGTGAACGGTTCCTCGCGGAATGTCTGCCACGGGGTGGGCGCCGAGGCGAACGCCGGGGTCACGGCGAGGCCCACGACGGCGACCACCGCCCCCACGCCCGCTAGGACACGTCGAAGTCTCACTCTCGAACCTCCTCGATAACGGTTGGACCTGCAGCCTCGCCCCACCCGCTGCGCGAATGCGATGGTTTCGGAGGAGGCCTAAACGACCGGCGAGCTTGGGGGCCGCGTGCTACGGCTGCACTTCACCGCGGACGACCTGCTGCGTACCCGCTTCGCCACCGCGCCCGCGCCACTGGTGGAGATGGGCCTCGCCGTCGCCGCACTGCAGCGGCGCGACATGCTGTTCGACGGCTGGCGCCGAGAGTCAGCCGCCCGGCTGCCGCGCGTAGGCCGCACGCTGCTCCAGCTGGTGCCGCCGAGCGGTGCCGGTCCGCTGTTCCTCGACCCGATCAGCGACGGCCTCGAGGACGGCCTCGACACGGTGCTGTCGTCGCCGGCCGGGTTCGTGCGGCGCGAACTGCGGCGGATCTGCTCGGCCGGCCAGCCGATCACGCCGTGGATCAGGGCGCTGGACGAGCGCAACGCCGACGCCTGGCAACTGCTCGGAGCCGCCGTCCGTTCCGTGCATAGTGCGCTTATCGGGCCGTCCTGGACGCGCGTCTGGCAGAGCTTCCGCGGCGAGGTCGCCTGGCGCGGTCGGCTCATCGCAGAGTCCGGCCTGATGGCTGCGCTCGAGACGCTCCACCCGGACGCGCGATGGCGTGACACGACCCTGGAGATCGACGCGGGTAGGCACTACTCGGTGCGCCTCGCAGGTCGCGGCGTCACGCTGCTGCCGTCGGCATTCCTGACCACCCGGCCACTGGTCGGTACGCATCCCGACGGTTCGATCCTGGTCGTCTACCCGGCGCTGACCGCGCTGCCGCTGGCGGACGAGTCGCCGGTGCAGGAGCCGCTCGCCGACCTGCTCGGACGCACCCGAGCGGCCGTTCTGGGGCTCGCCGCCGAGCCGCGGACGACCGGCCAGCTGGCCCGCGAGCTCGGCATCAGCGCCCCGTCAGCGTCCGAGCATGCCCGAACGCTGCGCGCGGCCGGGCTGCTCGTCACCGAGCGCGCCGGAAAGGCCGTACTGCACTCACGTACCCCGCTCGGCGATCGGCTTCTCGGCGTGGCCGCGATGAGCGGAGGCGCTGCGAGCCCCGCCGCTACCAGCGATGAGCCCTCGCGCGCCCACAGGGCGATGAGCGCTCGCGCGAAGAGCCCCGCCGCCGCGACGCGGCCCGCGCCGAAGGCGCGGAGCGGAGCCGCGGATCCACCCGAGCGCAGCGAGCGGTGGAGACGCGGACCCGCCTAGGCGGGATCAAGCAGCGAGCGGTCCGGATCGCGCGGCGCCCCGGCGGGATAAGTCATGCGTCGCCGCCGATCGTCCCGATCCCGGCGGCGGCCACGTCGAGCAGGCTGTAACGCTCGATCGCCTCGCGCGGCGCCTCGGGCTTGACCTCGCCGGTGCGGGCAAGCTGGGTCAACACGCCCAGCACGATCGACTCCGCGTCGACGTGGAAGAACCGCCGCGCCGCTCCACGCGTGTCGGCGAAGCCGAAGCCGTCGGTGCCGAGCGACGTGTAGTCATTGGGTACCCAGCGCGAGATCTGGTCGGGCACGGCACGCATGAAGTCCGAGACCGCGATCACCGGGCCGGGGGCGTCGGCCAGCTTCGACGTCACGTACGGCACGCGGGGCTCGTCGGACGGAGCGAGCAGGTTGGCGTGCTCGCACTCGACGGCATCGCGGCGGAGCTCATTCCACGACGTCGCCGACCACACGTCGACGTCGACGTTCCAGTCGTCGCCGAGCAGTTGCTGCGCACGCAGCGCCCACGGCACCGCGACGCCGGATGCGAGCACCTGCGCCCGCGGCCTGCCCTCGACGCCGAGCGCGGGCGAGTAGCGGTACAGCCCGCGCAGCACGCCGTCCACATCGAGATCGTCCGGCTCGGCCGGCTGGTTGATCGGCTCGTTGTAGACGGTCAGGTAGTAGAAGACGTCGTGCTCTGAGACGGTCGCCCCGTCGATCGGCGCCCCGTACATGCGCGACAGGCCGGCGCGGACGATGTGCGCGATCTCGAACGCGTATGCCGGGTCGTAGGCAACGCATGCCGGGTTGGACGAGGCGAGCAGCGGCGAGTGTCCGTCGGCGTGCTGCAGTCCCTCGCCGGTGAGCGTCGTCCGGCCGGCC
The DNA here is from genome assembly GCA_036506855.1 of Jatrophihabitantaceae bacterium. Lineage (GTDB taxonomy): Bacteria > Actinomycetota > Actinomycetes > Mycobacteriales > Jatrophihabitantaceae > DASXRA01. The sequence continues at coordinate 11,930 of DASXRA010000124.1, read as the reverse complement.
GTCGCCCCGAGCACGAAGCCGCGCCCGAGCTGGTCGCCCAGCTGCCAGAACTGGTCGCCGGTCCGCTGGAAGCCGAACATCGAGTAGAAGATGTAGAACGGGATCATCGGCTGGCCGTGCGTCGAGTACGACGTGGCGGCGGCGATCAGCGAAGCGGTCGAGCCGGCCTCGCTGATGCCCTCGTGCAGGATCTGCCCGGTGGTCGACTCCTTGTACGACAGCAGCATGTCGCGGTCGACGGCCTCGTACTCCTGCCCGTGCGGCGAGTAGATTTTGGCGGTCGGGAAGATCGCGTCCAGGCCGAACGTGCGGGCCTCGTCCGGGATGATCGGCACGAACAGCTTGCCGATCTCCTTGTCTTTCATCAGATCCTTGAACAGCCGCACGATCGCCATGGTGGTCGCGACCTGCTGCTTGCCGGATCCGTTACGAAGCTCCGCGTACGCCTCGTCACCAGGCAGCTTGAGCGGTTTGGACCGCACGACCCGCTTGGGCAGGAACCCGCCGAGCGCCGCCCGCCGCTCCTTCATGTAGGAGATCTCGTCGGACTTCTCACCCGGGTGGTAGTACGGCGGCAGGTCGGCCTCGAGCGCCGCGTCGGTGATCGGCAGGTGCAGTCGGTCGCGGAACGCCTTCAGGTCGGCAGTCGTGAGCTTCTTCATCTGGTGCGTGGCGTTGCGCCCCTCGAAGCTGTCGAGCGTCCAGCCCTTGATCGTCTTGGCGAGGATGACGGTCGGCTGCCCGACGTGCGCGCGCGCGGCCTGGAACGCGGCATAGACCTTGCGGTAGTCGTGCCCGCCCCGGGACAGGAGCCGCAGCTGGTCGTCGCTGAGATCCTCGACCATCTTGCGCAGCCTGATGTCGTCGCCGAAGAAGTGGTCGCGGATGTAGGCGCCGGACTCGACGGTGTAGGTCTGGAACTGCCCGTCCGGCGTCGTGTTCATCTTGTTGACGAGCACGCCGTCGCCGTCCTTGGCCAGCAGTGGGTCCCAGTCGCGTCCCCAGATGACCTTGATGACGTTCCAGCCGGCCCCGCGGAAGTAGGTCTCCAGCTCCTGGATGATCTTGCCGTTGCCGCGAACGGGTCCGTCGAGCCGCTGCAGGTTGCAGTTGATGACGAACGTCAGGTTGTCGAGCTCCTCGCGGGCGGCCACGCCGATCGCGCCGAGCGACTCGACCTCGTCCATCTCGCCGTCGCCGAGGAAGGCCCATACGTGCGAGTTGGACGTGTCGGTGATGCCGCGCGCGTGCAGGTAGCGGTTGAAGCGGGCCTGGTAGATCGCCGAGATCGGGCCTAGGCCCATCGAGACGGTCGGGAACTCCCAGAACTCGGGCATGAGCCGTGGGTGGGGGTAGGACGAGAGCCCGAACGGCGCGTGCGACTTCTCCTGACGGAACCCGTCGAGATGGTTCTCGGTGAGGCGCCCCTCGAGGTACGCGCGGGCGTAGATGCCGGGAGCCGCGTGGCCCTGGAAGTAGACCTGGTCGCCCATGCCGCTGGCCAGATCCTTGCCCCGGAAGAAGTGGTTGTAGCCCACCTCGTAGAGCGACGCGGCGCTCGCGTAGGTGGCGATGTGCCCGCCGACGCCGACCGTCTTGTTCGCGCGCGACACCATGATCGCGGCATTCCACCGGATGTAGGCGCGGATGCGCCGCTCGATGTCCTCGTCGCCGGGGAACCACGGTTCGCGCTCGGGTGGGATCGTGTTGATGTAGTCGGTGCTGCGCAGCGCCGGCACTCCGACGTGGCGCTCGCGGGCACGTTCGAGCAGCTTGAGCATCAGGAAGCGCGCTCGTTGCAGGCCGTCGCTGTCGATCGCGGCGTCCAGCGACTCGATCCATTCGCGGGTCTCGCTGGGATCGATGTCGGGCAGCTGGCTGGGTAGGCCATCGGTGATGATGCTGAAACGATCTCGAGTCACCAGCCCAGTGTCCCCTTTCATCGGCGTGTGCCGGTAGCCAGGTGTCCGAATCGGTGGCCGAAGGCGCTACGGTCTGTGAGGTAGGGCGGCCCGGTCGACAGCGGCGGGTCGCAGGACGTCACGAGGAGGATTGGCCGTGAGCACGACCCCCGTTTCCGGGGACTCCGGCGCTGCGCCGGGTATGGCCGAACGGATGGGCTTCGGGCCCGGCTTGGTCGTGCAGGAGATCGGCTGGGACTCCGATGCCGACGACGATTTCCGCACTGCTGTCGAGGACGCCACAGGCGAGGAGATCGTCGACGAGGACTCCGACGAGGTAGTCGACGTGGTCCTGCTCTGGTACCGGGAAGGCGACGGTGACCTCGTCGACGTGCTCGTCGACGCGATAGCGCCGCTCGCCGACAACGGCTTCATCTGGCTGCTGACACCCAAACGCGGCCGCGAGGGCTACGTCGAACCGTCCGACATCGCCGAGGCCGCCCCGACCGCGGGGCTCTCGCAGACGTCGTTGGCCACCGTCGGCACCGCCTGGGCAGGGGCACGGCTCGTCACGCGCAGGGCACGAAGCGACAGGCGCTGAAAGAGGGTTCGTTCGTCATGCCGATCCAGGTCGGGGCGCAGGCCCCGGATTTCGCATTGCGCGACCAGAACAACGAAGAGGTCACGCTGTCCTCGTTCCGCCGGCAGAAGGCGGTGCTGCTCGTCTTCTACCCGTTGGCATTCACCGGCATCTGCACCGGCGAGCTATGCGTCGTACGAGACGACCTCGACTCGTTCCAGAACGACGACGTGCAGGTGATCACGGTGAGCGTCGACTCGCCCTACTCGCACAAGGTCTTCTCCGAGCGCGAGGGCTACACGTTCCCGCTGCTGTCGGACTTCTGGCCGCACGGCGCGGTGGCGCAGGCGTACGGCGTGTTCAACGAGCGAACCGGATTCGCCAACCGCGGCACGTTCCTCGTCGACCGCGACGGCATGGTCCGGTTCGCCGAGATGAACGAGCCGGGCGAGGGACGCGACGCCCAGCGGTGGCTCGAAGCGATCAAGGAGCTCACCGGCCACTGAGCTGGGCTGCCGCGGCTCAGCGACGCGGCCGGCCGTAGCGGTCGGCGAGCATGGCCGCGCGGGCCTCGTCGGCGGTCGGCGGCGCGGGCTCGTCCTCGTCGTCGATCTCGCGTGTCGAGTGTCCGGCCTCGGCGCGCGCCATGATGATGGGTGCCGCGAGGGCCAGCCCGGCGAACAGGAACCACTGGATGACGTAGGCCAGGTGCTGCAATTCCGGTGCGCCGCCCGCCGGGTTGGACAGGTCCGGAGGCGGGATCGTCGTCAACCCGGCGCCGCCTGGCTGCCCGTCGAGCAGCTCGGCGTACCCGTCCAGCACGCTGGAGCCGAGACGCGTCGCCTGGTCGGCGGCGTTGATCGACTCGACCTGCCCGCGCGGCAGCCCGGCGCCGCGATCGTCCTTCGTGGCCGTGGGCCAAACCCGTCCGGTGATCGCCACCTGGCGGGGCGGCGCCGCCGGCGCGGTGATGGTGCCCGCCGGTCCGGTGACGAAGCCGCGAACAACCAGCAGCGTCACGTCGCCCGTGCGCAGCGGGGTCACCACGAGGTAGCCGGTCACGCCGTTGACCGTCTGGTTGCGCAGCAACGACTGGTGCGCGCTGTCATACGTCCCGGTCGCCGTGACCCGGCGGAACTGCACGTCGACCCGGCGCGGCCCGGGTGCCGCACTGGCGGGTCGGAGCAGGTCCGCGACCGGCACCGGGGCGGCCTTGGCGTTGTGCCGCAAGTCGATGTTCGTCCGGTGCTTGCCGTCGAGCCGGCTCAGCTGCCACACGCCGAGCAGCACGCAGATCGAGGCGATCAGCACCATCAGTGCCGTCATCGCCGCGTAGCGCGGTTGGCGCAGGGCCTTGAGCACGGCCATCACGCTACGACGCGCAGCGGCCCGCGTCCCGGGTACCCTGGCGCGGGCCCGCACGTCGGGTCTGCGGGCGCTTAGCTCAGCGGGAGAGCACTCGGCTTACACCCGAGCGGTCACTGGTTCGATCCCAGTAGCGCCCACGCGTTTCTCGGTCTGCCCGGCAGGTTCTCGCGGTCGTGGTTCCGCGCGTCAGGGCACGAACAGCTCGAAGGCATCGCTGATCGCGCGGGCGAGTTCGGCCTCTTGGTCGTCGAACAGCAGGCCGATCGTGTCGCCGACGGCGTCCTTGCGCACAGTGGTGATGTGGTCGCAGCTGATGACGCACTCGTGGTCCAGTCCGTTGCGTGCCCGACGCGAACCTCGCTGGTTATCCCGCGGACGGTGCTGGTGATGGGTGCCACGGTGACCCAACTGAGCAGATGCAACCTCGTCTGACCGGTCAGGATGAGTGCGGGCCGGCGCTTGTCCAGCCGCACCGTCACGATTGACCGCATCAGTCGAGTGCGGCGTGGTCCATGTTCAAAATGCCCGCGAGGTCGGGATAGATCGGCTCGCCTTTGCGAGCCACTTCGACCAGGCGGGCTTCCTCGTCGCGGTAGCGCTGGGCACGTTGTAGGTGGGCGATTCCTCGGCGCACGGCGTCGGATCGGTTGGTCGCGCGTCCCTCGGCGACCTCGGCATCCAGCGCGGCCAGCTCGTCGCCGTTGAGGCGGATCGCGATCTGAGTGGTCATGTGCTCACGATACGTCGTCCGTCAACCAATTGGTATGCAGGACTCAGGCCTGCTCCGAACCGGGCCTTGCGCCTCCACCCCCAGCTCGAACAGGCAGGCGCTCGTGTTCGGTCGTGATCACCTGAGGGTTGCTGACCGCGTGCGGTGCGGAATCCGCAGACGATCACCGACAACAACGTCGCCGAGGTGTGGCCGCGTCCACACATATCGGTAGGCCGTCGACCGGAATTAAGCCAAGGACGCTCAAGTTTCATCAGTCGAAGCCCATGACAGGTGGGGACAACATGGAAGGTGAGCAAAATATGACGACTCTGACACTGCGTGACACGTGGCGCCCGTTCGCTGAGTTCGACGGTCTGTTCCGGTCCTTCGGGACCGACGTCGCCCGACCGGGTTTCCGGCCGGCCGCCGAGGTCAGCCGTGACGGCGACGACGCGGTCGTCCGCGTCGAGCTGCCCGGCCTGGATCTCGAGCGCGACGTCACGGTCGAGGTCGTCCGGGGCACGCTCGTGATCCGCGGCGAGCGCCGCGACGAGCGATCCGACGAGCGTGACGGGCGCGTCCTCCGCGAGGTCCGCTACGGCGCGTTCCGCCGGACGTTCCGGCTGCCGGCGCACGTCACCGGCGACAACCTGACCGCGAGCTACGACGCCGGCGTCCTGACCGTTCGGGTGGCCGGTGCTTACACCGGCTCGACCGCGCAGCGCGTCCCGGTCACGGTCGGCGCTCCGGCTCCGGCCATCGAGTCGGACGCGGCGAGCGAGTAAGCACGCACAACGCAGGCCCGGCCCGCATCTCGCGGGCCGGGCCTTCATGCGTCCAGGCGGCTTTGCTGTGCAGCCCCGGGTAGGTTCGCGTCCGTGCCGCTGCTCGCAGACGTCGTCGCCGCGATCGAGGAATGGTTCGATCCGCGCTGGGCCGAGTCGTGGGACGCGAGCGGCCTGACCTGTGGCGATCCGGCCGAGGCAGTCGAGCGCGTCGTGCTCGCCGTCGATGCGGTGCCCAAGACCGTGGACGAGGCAGAGCACAGGGGCGCCCAGTTGCTGCTCACCCACCATCCGCTGCTGCTCAGCGCCGTGCACAGCGTGGCCACCACCGAGCCGAAGGGCGCGCTCGTCCATCGGCTGATCCGGTCAGGGATCGCGCACTACGCGGCGCACACCAGCGCCGACGTGGCCGACCCGGGAGTGTCCGACGCGCTCGCCGATCGACTCGGGCTCACGGCGCTGCGGCCACTCGAAGCAATGGCGCTCGAGGCGCCGGACAAGCTCGTGGTCTTCGTCCCGACCGACGACGCCCCTCGAATGATCGACGCACTCTCGCAGGCCGGTGCGGGGCGCATCGGCGCCTACGAGCGCTGTGCCTGGACCACGATCGGTGTGGGCACGTTCCGGCCCACGGATCAGGCCAGGCCGGCGATCGGCCGCGCCGGGCAGGTCGAGGCGGTGGCCGAGACGCGCGTCGAGATGGTGGTGCCATCGCCAGTGCGCCGTGCCGTGCTCGATGCCGTGCGCCGGGCGCATCCGTACGAAGAGCCGGCGTTCGACCTGTACCCGCAGGTCTCCGTAGGCGGCGCGCGAGGGAACGGCCGCGTCGGCGAGCTGGCCGCGCCGACGACGCTGCACGAGTTCGCCCGCCACGCCGCGGACGTCCTGCCACGCACCGTCTGGGGCGTGCGCGCCGCCGGTGACCCGGACCGCCGGGTGCGAACCGTGGCCGTGTGCGGCGGCGTCGGCGCCGACCTCATCGACGACGCGCGCAACGCCGGCGCGGACGCGTACCTGACATCAGACCTCAAGCACCACCGCACGCTCGACGCCGTCACCGAGCACGGACCGGACGCGATGGCGCTACTCGACGTGGCGCACTGGGCGAGCGAGGCGCCGTGGCTCGACGCGGTGGCGGGGCGACTACGCGAGCGCTTCGGCACTACGGTGGACGTCACCGTCTCCACGGTCGCCACCGACCCGTGGACCCTGCATGAATCGAGTGCCAGCCAGTCGTGAATGCCGATCCCGCCGCACAGCTTCGCCTGCTCGACCTGCAATCGGCCGACACCGAGCTCGAGCAGCTCGCGCACCGGCGCAGCAGCCTGCCCGAGATCGCGGCGCTCATCGCGTCCGACGCGCAGGCCGAACAGCTGCGCGGCGAGACGCTCGAGCTCAACACCCGCCTCGGCGACGTGGCCGGCGATCAGCGCCGGCTCGAGAACGAGGTCGACGTAGTGCAGTCCAGGGCGAAACGCGACGAGCAGCGCCTCACGGCGGGCGGCCTGCCGGGCAAGGAACTCGAGGGCCTGCAGCACGAGATCACGTCGCTGACTCGCCGCCAGTCCAATCTCGAGGACGACCTGCTCGAGATCATGGAGCAGCGAGAGAGCATCGAGTCCGAGCTCGCGTCGATCGCCGCGAAGCAGGCGGCCGCCGAGGCCGGTCGCGCCGAGCTGGTTGCCAGCCGCGACGCCGCGCTCGCGTCGATCGCCGAGGCGACCGCACAGCGATCTGCCGAGCGTGACGCGATCGCCGCCGACCTGCCGGGCGACCTGCTCGCGCTCTACGACCGAGTGCGCGCGTCCAGTGGAGGTGTCGGCGCCGCGATGCTGCGCAAGCGGCGTTGCGAGGGATGCCACCTCGAACTGGCCGGCAGCGAGCTTGGCGCCGCGCGCGCGGCCGCACCCGAGACGGTGGTGCGCTGCGAGAACTGCCGGCGCATCCTCGTGCGCACTGACGAGTCCGGGCTGTGAGCACCCCACGAAATCGCTCGCTCCGCTCTCGATTTCGCGGGGACCCCGCATGACGCGACGCGTCGTCGTCGAGGCCGACGGCGGCTCGCGCGGGAACCCGGGTCCGGCAGGGTACGGCGCCGTCGTCCGTGATGCCGAGACCGGTGCGGTTCTTGCCGAGCGCAAGGAGTCACTCGGCCGCACGACGAACAACGTCGCCGAGTACCGCGGCCTGATCGCCGGGCTGCGGGCCGCCGCCGAACTGGGCGCGACCTCGGTCGCCGTCCGCCTGGACTCGAAGCTCATCGTCGAGCAGATGAACGGACGTTGGCAGGTCAAGCACGCGGGACTGCGCCCGCTCGCTCGCGAGGCGGTGGCCCTGCGCGGGCAGTTTCTCGAGATCACGTTCGACTGGGTACCGCGCGAGCAGAACAAGCACGCCGACCGGCTGGCCAACGAGGCGATGGACATCGCCGCCGGCCGGCCGCCGGTGCCCGTACGTCCGGTCGTCGACGTGCCGGCATGGGCGCCGCCGACCGGCACGCCGACCCGGCTGATCCTGGTGCGCCACGCGTCCACGCAACACTCCGCGCAGCGGCGGTTCTCCGGACGCAACGACCTGCCGCTCTCGCCCGCCGGCGAGCGGCAGGCCGCGGCGCTGGCCGACCGCGCCAAGTCCTTCGGCGACGTCGCCGCGGTCGTGACCTCGCCGCTGTCGCGTGCTCGGCAGACGGCCGACCGCATCGCCGGTGCGCTCGGGCTCGGCGTCGACATCAGCGACGGCATGATCGAGACCGACTTCGGAGCCTGGGAGGGCCTGACGATCGACGAGGTGCAGCGGCGCTGGCCGGACGAGCTGACAGCGTGGTTCGCCACCCCCGACGGGGCGCCGCCGGACGGCGAGACGTTCGCGCAGGTGGCGCAGCGTGTGCGCCGCGCGCGGGACGAGCTGATCGCTGCGCGTCCGGGAGCGACCGTCGTCGTGGTCAGTCACGTCACGCCGATCAAGACCCTGATCCGAGTGGCGCTCGACGCGCCCGTCACGGCGATGACCCGCATGCACCTCGATCCGGCGTCGGTGTCGATCGCCGACTACTTCCCCGACGGGACACCCTCCGTCCGGCTGCTGAACGACACGAGCCACCTGGCACCGGGCGCCGGGTGAGCTAACCGAAAGCGCGCACCGCCAGCCACGCGCCGATGGCCAGCCCGAACGCGACGATCGCCGCTCGCAGCAAGCGCTCGTTCACCGATGCGGCCATGCGTCCGCCGATGATGCCGCCGGCCAACGCGGTCGGCGCCGTGATCGCGACCTCGAGCCAATGCACTGGCCCGAACAGCACGAACGCGGCGAGTGCGACCGTGGCGACGACCAACGACACGACGCTCTTCACGGCATTCGTCGCCCGCAGCGGCCCGGCGCCGGCCAGACCGATGACTGCCAGCAGGATCACGCCCAGGCCCCCGCCGAAGTAACCGCCGTACACGGCGCCGAGCCCGACGGCGCCGACCAGCATTCGCGGATGCGCATGATGCTCGGTGCCGATCCGACGGGCGATCGCAGGTTGCGCGGCGACGAGCAGCGTCGCGCCGATGATGAGGAACGGTACGACGACGCTGAACGCCCGCGTGGGCGTCCCGAGCAGGACCGCACATCCGGCGCCCGCGCCGAGGCACGACACGAACACGAGCTTGCGTGCACGCGGCCACTGCTCGCGTACCAGTGGCCCCAGCCCGACCAGCGTGCCGACGTAGCCGGGCCACAGCGCCACCGAGTTCGTGACGTTTGCGGCGACCGTACCGAGTCCGGTCGCGACGAGCGCCGGGAACAGCAGCAGCGAACCGCCGCCCGCCACGGCATTGACGAACCCGCCGGCTAGACCCGCGCCGCACAGCAGCACGATGTCGCCGACGCTCACGCGGCGAGGCTATCTGGATCAGCTAGCTCAGCAGCGGACGTCCGTCGAAGATGCCAAGCTGTTCGTTGTAGAGCTCGATGCCCGTGCCGTTCGGGTCGCGGATGTAGAGGCTGTCCTCGACGCCGCGATCCGGGCCGAGGTAGTCCGTGCCGGCTGCGTCGAGCTTCGCCTTAGCCGCTGCGAACTGCTCGGCCGTCACCGAGATCGCGATGTGCTGGACGTTGCCGATCGTCTCCTCGAACGGCGGATGATCGTGACCGGGAAAGTCGAAGAATCCGAGCAGGTTGCGATTGCCGATGTCGAAGAAGAAGTGCGTCGATCCGGCGTAGTCACGATTCTCGACGATCTCGACGAGTGGGAAGCCGAGAAACCCCTGATAGAACTGGATGGTCTGCTCGACGTCCTTGCAGATCAGTGCGATGTGATGCACGCCCCGCGCGGTGGTCGTCGGCCGATCCGCACCCTCGACGAGGTACCGCTCGCGCAGAACCTTCCGGTGCGCCCTGATCTCGTCGAGTTGTGCGCCTTCTGGCTGAGGCATCGCCGTCTCCTCTCCGTTGCTACCTGGCCCACTCTCGACGGCGGCGGGGCGATCGGCAAGCGCGTACCATCGCGGCTGCGGCGGACGAGCCGACCGGGCGGCCGCGTCTGCGTTCCCAGTACCTCCGGGAACTCAGCCGAGGAAAGTCCGGGCTCCACAGGGCAGGGTGGTTGCTAACAGCAACCCGGGGTGACCCGCGGGACAGTGCCACAGAAAACAGACCGCCGAGTCACACGACTCGGTAAGGGTGAAACGGCGGTGTAAGAGACCACCAGCGTTCCGGGTGACCGGAGCGGCTAGGTAAACCCCACCCGGAGCAAGGTCAAGAAGAATCGACTGGGAAACCAGCCGGTTCGCGCAGGCGATCGAGGGCGGCCCGCCCGAGCCTGCGGGTAGATCGCTAGAGCCTGCCGGCAACGGCAGGCCGAGATGGATGGCCGCCACTCGGTGCGCGAGTGCCGAGTACAGGACCCGGCTTACGCGTCGACTCGTCCGTCGCCTCGACTGCGGCACCGCGTGCGTTGCGACGCCGAACACGAGGCAACGACACGGCACGCCGCGTTCCATACGTTGCCGTACGTGCGCGATTGCTTCGGAATGTTTGCAGGCCGTTGACGCGCATCTCGCGCTGAAGATCAACACTCGTTGACCAAGGATCACCCTATGGGATAAGGGGATTCTGCTCGATCATGCGACTCGCGATCACGTCCCGCAGGCACGCAGTGCGAAATGTCGTTCTACGACCGCGAGCAAACACGACGGCGTGGCGTATTGACGTTGTAGCGCATCGCATCGTCCACTGATCACGATCGTTCTACAACGATTGCCTACAAGGAGGCACGGCATGACCGCACCACGTAAGAAGGCTGCTGCAAAGAAAGCGCCTGCGAAGAGAGCGGCGGCCAAGAAGGCGCCCGCGAAACGGAGCACGGCGAAGGCAGCTGCGAAGAAGGCTCCTGCGAAGCGGACGACGAGAAAGGTCGCCGCGAAGAAGGCTCCTGCCAAGCGGACCGCCGCCAAGAAGGCGCCCGCGAAGAAGGCACCGGCGAAGCGCGTCGCGAAGAAGACCGTCGCGAAGAAGGCGCCCGCCAGGAAGACAGCTGCGAAGAAGGTCAGCGCAGTGAAACGCACAGTCGCCAAGAAGGCCGCAGTGAAGCGGACGAGCGCAACGAAGCGGCCTGCGGCACGCAAGGCGGTTACGAAGCGAGCCCGGTAGTAACTCGACCGGATAGGCGTCACGCTTCGACGTGATCGCGCATCGGCTCGCCGGTGCATCTCTGGTCCTGCCACATTGCGCAGGAACCGGCGGTGCCCCGGCGAGTTTCGTTTCCGGAGAGGGATGTGCCTCGTCGCGGCCGCCGCGTCGTCGCGTACGGTTCGGATCGAACCGGTTGCCGCACCGCCGAGGAGTGTTGCCGTGCCTGATCCGGCCGACGTTCGCGCCATGACCGTTGCCGTGCTCGGCGGCACCGGAGAGCAGGGACAGGGGCTCGCGTACCGCCTAGCCAGCGCCGGCGTCCACGTCGTCATCGGCTCACGCGACGCGGAGCGTGCAAGCAAATGCGCGGCCGGCTTGGCGGCCAAGATCCCGAGCGACCACGTCGAGGGTGCCGCCAACGACTACGCGAGCGCTCGTGCCGACATCGTGATCGTCGCCGTGCCGTGGGCTGCGCACGAGCCCACATTGCGCGCGCTGGTCGAGCAGCTTGCCGGCAAGCTCGTCGTCGACTGCGTGAACCCGCTCGAGTTCGACGAGCGCGGCCCGCGCAGCATCGACGTGCCGCACGGCAGCGCGGCCGAGCAGGCCGCGGCGATCCTGCCACGCTCAACGGTGGTCGGTGCGTTCCATCACGTCAGCGCGTCGATGCTGATGGATCCGCAGGTCACCGACCTGGACATGGACGTGCTCGTGCTCGGCGATGATCGGACCGCTACCGACACGGTCAGCCGGTTGGCCGACGTCATGCCCGGCGTGCGCGGCGTGTTCGGCGGCCGGTTGCGCAATGCCGGGCAGGTCGAGGCGTTCACCGCCAACCTGATTGCGATCAACGGCCGCTACAAGGCGCGCTCAAGCATCCGCATCACCGGCATCTAGCGAGAAGTAGCCCAGCGTGAATGAGACGTAACCAGCCGAGCGATGAGCGCTTGCGCGAAGAGCCCCGCCGCCGC
>DASXRA010000123.1:0-4188 GCA_036506855.1 Jatrophihabitantaceae bacterium | reverse complement strand
GGTTGGCGGGCTCGAGCGGGTTGGCCTCGTGGTTCGGGAACGACCCGTCGAGCTCGAAGTAGAGCGGCACGATCGAGAGCGGCAGCGCGTCGAGAACCGCGTCGCCGAGCACCGCGGGCACCGTGTAGCCGCCCATACCGTTGCCCGCATCGACCACGACCGTGAGTGGACGGATGGCGGACAGGTCCACCAGCGAGCGTAGCAACCGGGCGTACTCGCCGAGCAGGTCGACGCGCTCGGCGGCGGGCGGCGACGGCGGCGTGAAGCCGTCCGTGAGGTACGCCTGCGCCTGGTCGCGGATCTCGGCCAAGCCCGAGTCCTGCCCGATCGGGACGGCGCCAGCCCGGCACATCTTGATGCCGTTGTACCGGGCGGGGTTGTGGCTGGCGGTGAACATGACGCCCGCGACGTCCAAGTGACCGGACGCGAAGTAGAGCATGTCGGTGGACCCGAGCCCGGCGTCGACGATCTGCGCACCACGCGCGGCGGCGCCCGCGGCGAATGCACCCGCCAGCCCGGGTCCGGACTCGCGCATGTCGTGCGCGGTGACGACTCGCGAAGCGCCGGTGACGTCGACGAACGCGGCGCCGAGCGCGGCCGCGACCTGCTCGTCGAGCTGGTCGGGTACTACGCCGCGCACGTCGTAGGCCTTGACGATGTTCGAGAGGTTCGTCACGAGCCGCGAGCCTACCGGCGGGTCGGACCGGGCCGGCCTCAGCCGGCCGGGGGTACGACGCGCAGATGCCCGCGCCGGCCTGTGTTGCCGACCAGGCCGGCGCCGCCGGCCGCCTCGAGGCCGCGCTCGGTCCGGATCGGCGTCTCGACGCGCGCCGCCTCGCGGACGGCGTCGGCGAGCGCTTCGAGGTCGTCGGCGTGCGGGATGGGGGCGGGGAACTCACCGGCGTGCCGGACGACCTCCCAGCCGCGCGGCACCGTCAGGTTCACCGCGTGCGCCTCGCACAGGTCGTAGGAGTGCGGCTCGGCGAAGCTCGCGAGCGGTCCGACGACGGCCGTGGAGTCGGAGTAGACGTAGGTCAGCGTGGCGACCGCCGGACGGGCGCAACCGGTCCGACTGCAACGACGCACATGCCTCACAAGGCGCGACGATAGCCCTCAGCGCCCCTCACATCCTGGATGGCCCGCCGGGAAGCTGAACGTGTCGCCATCCGGCCATCTGCGCCATGCGTACGCTGACGATCGTGCAGCGCGAGAACCGGCTCGGCCGGCCCGCCCGCCCGGGCCGAGCGCGACGGCGCGATCGCCGAGGCCGCGGGCTGCGTGCGCCGCTGGCCCCGCGCGAGGTTCCGATCGGACGCAGCCGGGCAGCACAGTTCGACGACCTGGTCCTCGACGCGGTGGAGGATCTGGAGCGGAGCTGGGCCAGCGAACTGGCCGGGATCGAGTTCGCGATCGAGGACGTGCCACCGCCCGGGCGAATCGAGTTCGACCCCGAGGTGGTCACCGATCGGGGAATCGCGCTGGGCCGGCTGTACCGCAACGGCCTCGGCCCGGTCACCAAGCCGGTCGTCGTGATCTACCGGCGACCGGTCGAGGTGCGTGCCGCAGATGTGCTCGACCGCGGCGACCTCGTGTTCGCCGTGGTCGCGGAGCTCGTCGCCGAGCTGCTCGGCAAGGACCTCGACGACCTGGACCCGCCCAGCTGATCCTTGCTCAGATGGCGTGGCGCTTGAGGCGGCGTCGCTCCCGCTCGGACAGCCCGCCCCAGATGCCGAATCTCTCGTCGTGTTGCAGCGCGTACTCGAGGCACTCGCCGCGGACTTCACAGCCGGTGCAGATCCGCTTCGCCTCGCGCGTCGAGCCGCCCTTCTCCGGGAAGAACGCCTCCGGATCGGTTTGCGCGCAGAGCGCTCGTTCCTGCCAGCTCTGCTCCTCGGGTAGGCCGAAGATCTCGGCAAGATCGGCCTCGCCCAGACTGCTCGCCATGTCGGTCATGGCGCCCTCCTCCGCATGAGTCCCAGGTCTCGGGTCGCTCTGACGCAGCTCGAACCGGATGACATTCTTGGAATTACACTCGTGTCGTTCCCCATAAGTCAAGCCGAGATCTGCTATCAACCAAAGAATTCGCAAAGTCAAGCGCTAGGCACGGTGCGTACTAGCACCGTCACGAAGCGTTGGCAAGCGGCTAGGCCACGGCGGACGACCCGACTTCCCCGTACAACGTCGTGCGCTGCCGCGCGGGCCGGCCGACACTCGCAGCGAGCGAGACAAGATCGGCCGCTGAGCGACGCGAGCCGAACGACGATCCGGCCATCCGGCTGATGGTCTCCTCCATCAGCGTGCCGCCGAGGTCGTTCGCGCCGCTGCGCAGCATCTCGGCAGTGCCCTCGTCGCCGAGCTTCACCCAGCTCGTCTGGATGTTGCGGATGCGACCGTGCAGCAGGATGCGCGCGAGCGCGTGCACCGCACGGGTGTCGCGCCGCGACGGGCCCGGACGCGCGATGCCGGCGAGGTAGATCGGCGACTGCATGTGCACGAACGGCAGCGGCACGAATTCGGTGAAGCCGCCTGTCTCGTCCTGCAGCCGGCCGATCAGCCGGATGTGGCGCACCCAGTGGTCGGGCCGGTCGACGTGCCCGAACATCATCGTCGACGTGGACGGGATGCCGAGCCGGTGCGCGGTGGTCATGACCTCGATCCACGCGCTCGTCGGCAACTTGCCCTTGGTGAGTACCCAGCGCACGTCGTCGTCGAGGATCTCGGCCGCGGTGCCCGGGACGGAGTCGAGGCCGGCCTCGCGGGCCGCGCTGAGCCACTCGGCGATCGACAGGTCCGTGCGCGAGGCGCCGTTGACGACCTCCATCGGGCTGAACGCGTGCAGGTGGATGCCGGGCGCGGCTCGTTTCACAGCGCGCGCCAGGTCGAAGTACGCCGTGGCCGGCAGGGACGGGTCGATGCCGCCCTGCATGCAGATCTCGGTCGCCCCCTCGGCGGCGGCCTCGCGAACCCGCGCCTCGATCTCGGCGGTGCTCAGCGTGTAGGCGTCGGCGTCCGTCGCCCGCTGCGCGAACGCGCAGAAGCGGCAGCCGGTGTAACAGATGTTGGTGAAGTTGACGTTCCGGTTGATCACGTAGGTGACGTCATCGCCGACGGCGTCGCGCCGAAGGTCGTCGGCCAGCCGGCAGACGGCGTCGAGCGCCGGGCCATCGGCCGTCATCAGCGCCAGGGCGTGCTCTTCGCTGAGCGCGCCCGGGTCTCGCTCGGCGGCACGCAGCGCGGCCCGTACGTCACTGTCCACGGTGGATAGTTCGGTGTGGACGCGCGCGGCGATCTCGGTCCAGTCGCCGTAGACCTCGTCGAAGTCCGAGCGGCGGTCGTCCGTGCGCCCCTCCGTGTCGACGGCGGTTTGCAGGTCGATGCGCCCGCTCGACACCCACTCGGCGTCCGGCTCCTGCCACGGAATGCCTTGCGGCGTAGCGCTCTCCTCGGCGAGCCCGGCCGCGTCCGCGAGGGCCCGGACGTGCGGCACGATTCGCGGATCGAGCCATGGCGTCTCGGCGCGGACGTAGTGCGGGTGGGCCGTCAGCCGCTCACGCAGCGCGAAGCCGTGCTCGGCGGTGATGCCGCGCAAGGCGTCGATCTGCGGCCACGGGCGCTCGGGGTTGACGTGATCCGGCGTCAGCGGCGAGACGCCGCCCCAGTCGTCGATGCCGGCGTCGAGCAGCCGCCCGCACTCGGCCAGGTCGACCAGGTTGGGAGGTGCCTGCACGCGCATGGCAGGCCCGAGCAGCAGGCGCGCGACCGCGATCGTCGCGACGTACTCGTCGAGGTCGAGGTCGGGCTCGTTGCGCATCGCGGTGTCGTCCTTGGCCCGGAAGTTCTGCACGATCACTTCCTGGATCGCGCCGTACTCACGGGCGGTGTGCCGGATCGCGAGGATCGACTCGGCGCGCTCCTCGCGGGTCTCGCCGATGCCCACCAGGATCCCGGTGGTGAACGGGATCGAGAGCCGGCCGGCGTCCTCGAGCACCCGGAGGCGGACGGCGGGGTCCTTGTCGGGGGAGCCGTAGTGCGCCTCGCCCTTGGTCTCGAACAGCCGGCGCGAGGTCGTCTCGAGCATCATGCCCATGCTCGGCGCGACCGGCTTGAGCCGTTGCAGCTCCGTCCAGCTCAGCACGCCCGGGTTGAGGTGCGGCAGCAGGCCGGTTCGTTCCAGCACGGCGATGGCGG
>DASXRA010000122.1:0-3641 GCA_036506855.1 Jatrophihabitantaceae bacterium | reverse complement strand
TTGGCCAGTCTTCGGCCAGCCGTTGGTCGAGAGGTACACCCGCCGGCTGTCGGCATCGCGCGTCCGGAGAGCCAGAGCCGCAGCAGTTGCGAGCACGAGGAGCACAACGCAGCCGACGACGCTGACAATCAACCGGCGCCGGCGCCGACGTACGTGCAGGGCGGTCGGGCCTGACCCGGCCAAGAGTCTTGTCATGGCAGGAGAGGATGCGACGGCGCCGCTATCGTCGACGTTCAGCCGATCCTTATGGCGCCCTTATGCAGCGATTGAGATTTCTCCGTGCCCTGGTTCACCTCGGCGGACTCCACGCCGCTGTAGTTGAAGACGGCCCCGCCCACCGCGATGACACGCATCACGCGCGCACCCAGCGTCGCATCCGGAAGCCGGCACAGTCTGGGTCGCGCACTCGCGACGCGGACTGTCCCGGGGCGACGTATGCCTCCACCCGGCGACCCGATCCGCGTACCGCTGCGGTGATCGTCAAATGCGATGCGTCACCGGACCGACCTCGAGGCTGGGCTGCGTGCACGCGCGTCGTGTAGGCCAGCTGGGGGCGGGTCGTTTTGGTCGGCGGAGTATCTCCCGGCCTCGACGCGATGCCGGATGTGCTTCTCGGTCGCCGGTCGGCCGACGCGGCGCTGCATTTTCAACGATTCGATTGCCGGGGAGGAGTACTACTGCCCGGCAACGACGCCAGGAACGCGCCAGCCGCGTTCGACGACTGTCTGGCCGCCGCGACTCCGTAACAAGACGCTGGGAATGCCACCAGCGCCGTCTGTTGCAGGCACCTGGGTCAGGCGGGAGACAGCCGCACCGTGATTGTCAACCCGCCGGTGGGATTGGGGCGTGCGTCGATCGCCGCGCGGTGTGCGGTCGCGATCGAGCGTGCGATGGTGAGGCCGAGACCGACGCCGCCGCCGTGGTCGAGCCGCTCGCCGCTGCCCCGGCGGAACGGTTCGAACAGTCCCGTCATCTGCTCGGGCGCGAGGACGGGCCCGGTGTTCACGACCGTGAACGCCCCGTCTCGTGCGACCGTGGCGGTAACGCTCCCGCCCGGATAGTTGTACTTGATCGCGTTGAAGAGCAGGTTGTTTGCGAGTCGTTCGAGCAGCGGCCGCTCGCCGATCACGGTCACCGGATCGAGCACGGTTTCGATCTCGACCTCGCGTTCTTTTGCGGCATGGCGAAGGGACTCGACGGTCTCTGCGACGATCTGGTCCAGCCGCAGCGGTGCGTTGGTCATCAGTCCGCCGTCGGTCTCGGCGAGTGTCAACAGCCCGTCGACGAGCCGTTCGTTGCGCTCGTTGGTCGCCAGAAGCTGGCGGGACAGCAGTTCGAGTTGCTCCGGCGTGAGCGCCGAAGAGAGGCTCACCTCGATCAGCGCACGCTGGGTGGCCAGCGGCGTGCGCAGCTCGTGCGAAGCGTTGGATGCGAACCGGCGTTGCGCTGCGTAGCCTTCGGCGAGCCGGTCGAGCACGGCGTCTATCGCTTCGGCGAGCCTGCGCGTCTCGTCGCGCGGACCGGCCGCGCGCAGACGGAGGCCGAGGCTGGTCGGCCCGAACCGGCTGATGGTGTCGGCGATCTGCCGCATGGGCCAGGTGACCCATCGCGCAAGACCGTAAGCGGCCACCACGGCCACGGCCGTCATCACGAGCAGCTCGAGCCAGACATAGTCGGCGTGCAATGACGCACCCAGGCCGCATCCGTTGAACACGTCGAGCGGGCGCAGCGTCCCCTGACTGCATACAACACGGCCGGGCATCAGGTCGTTTCGACTCGCACCCGCCAGATTGGTGACGAGGTGCACGGCGACGATGACGTAGGCGTAGCTGAGCGGACAGCTGATCACGACGGCGAGGAATGCGCGGCGGCGCGGCGTGAGCAGCACGCTCATCGCCCGAACCGGTAGCCGACTCGGGGGACGGTGTGCACGATCGGCGGGTCCCCGAGCTTGCGGCGCAGCGTCATGACCGCGACGCGCACTGCGTTGGTGAACGGGTCGGCGTGCTCGTCCCACGCCTTCTCGAGCAGCTCTTCCGAGCTGAGGACTCGGCCGGCGGAGTGCATCAGCACGGAGAGCACCGCAAATTCCTTCGGCGTCAGGTCGAGGAGCCGTCCGTCGCGGAAAAGCCCTATGCCGCGGTATGTCGAGCACCACGCCGAAGTGATCGAGGACCGGCGCGGATGGGACGGGTGGCCGGCGCGCGAGCGCGTGGATCCGGGCTACCAGCTCGGCGAACGCGAACGGTTTCGTGAGGTAGTCGTCGGCGCCGAGGCCGAGCCCGTCCACCCGGTCGCGGATGCCGCTGGCCGCCGTCAGGATCAGGATCCGGGTCCCCAGCGCGGCGTCGACCATCCATCGGCACACCGCGTCGCCGGTGGCTTTGGGCATATCGCGGTCGAGCACGGCGACGTCGTAGCTGTTGACACTGAGCCGCTCCATCGCCGCCTCGCCGTCGTAACAGACGTCAACGGCCATCGCCAGCTTGCGCAAGCCCTCGGCGACGGTGTCCGCGAGCAACCGCTCGTCATCGGCAAAGAGGACACGCAAGCTTCACTACTCCTGGCGAGACATTAGTGTCGATGGTCGCACGATCCCATAAGCGCAGCATAAGCAACCATCGAACTGCCGCCATATCGGCGGCGTGTCAGAGTATCCGCCGTGGCGGACACGCGTGTCGGACCTCGGTTCGAAACGGTGACCCTGCGTGCGCTTGCGGCGGGCACGGTCACGATCGATTGGGCCGCGATCGCGGCGAACACTCGGCTTCTGGCCGACCGTGCCCGCGGTGAATTGATGGCGGTGGTGAAGGCAGACGGCTTCGGGCACGGCAGCGTCGAGGTGGCCAATGCAGCCCTCGCCGCCGGCGCGACGCGGCTGGGCCTGACCTGCCTGGCAGAGGCGCTGCCGCTGCGCGAGGCCAGCCTGACAGCACCGATCTTGAGCTGGCTCGACGGCCCGGGTGCTCAGTTCTCCGCTGCGGTGAACCACGACATCGAGTTGGCCGTGCCGGACCGCGCACATCTTGACGCGATCGCTCGGCAGGCGGCCGGCGTGCGCGTCCATCTGCACCTTGATGTCGGTTTGGCCCGTGACGGCGCGGCGCCGGCGGACTGGCCCGATCTCTGCCGCGCCGCCGGTCGGCTGGAACGCCAGGGCGTGCTGCGGGTGGTCGGCGTGATGGGTCACCTGGTGTGCGCCGATGATCCAGCGCATCCGAGTAACGCCTTGGGCCGTGCGCGGTTCAACTGGGGTGTGCAGATCGCGCGCGCAGGCGGACTTCGGCCGGCACACCGACACCTGGCGGCGACGGCGGCGACGCTGGTCGATCCGCTCAGCCATCACACGATGAGCCGCGTCGGTGCGGGCCTGGTCGGAATCGACCCGTCGGGCACCACGCGGTTGCGGTCGGTGATGTCGCTGTCGGCGCCGCTGGCGCAGATGCGCCGGGTCAGCGCCGGTACCGCGGTCGGCTACGGCCACACGTGGTCGGCGCCGGGCCGGACCACCCTCGGGCTGGTGCCGCTCGGATACGCGGACGGACTACCGCGGCTGGCGTCGGGCCGTGCTGAGGTCTTCGTGCGGGGCTGTCGCCGTCCAGTGGTCGGGCGTGTGTCGATGGACTCGCTGGTCATCGACC
>DASXRA010000121.1:0-11389 GCA_036506855.1 Jatrophihabitantaceae bacterium | reverse complement strand
CGGCCGCCGCGACGCCGTTGCGGGCCGCCGCTTCGACGAACTGCTCGACGTCGACGCGCCCGAGCTCGTCCACGCCGACGGACACCGCGCTGCCGCCGGCGGCGACGTGCCGTTCGGCCGCGTGCAGCAGCGCCGAGTGCTCCACGGCGGAGTGCACGAACGCGTCGCCTCGCCGACGGTTGGCGTGCAGCGTCCCGAGCGCGGCAGCGTGCAGCGACTGCGTCCCGCCCGCGGTGAAGCTCACCTCGTCCGGGCGCGCGCCTATCGCCCCCGCGACCGTCTCGCGCGCGGCGTCCAGCAGCATGCGCGCGCGGCGTCCAGCGCCGTAGAGGCGTCCCGGGTCGGCCCAGCCGTCGTCCAGGGCGGCGAGCAGTGCCTCGCGCGTGACGGGACGCAGCGGAGCCGCCGAGGCGGCGTCGAGGTAGCCGGGCACGACATCACGGTAGGCCCCCGGCCCGGCCGGATCGCGGCGGTCCAGTACGCTCCGAAACGGTCCCAGGGCAGGCTCGGAAAGGCGGTTGACCGGTGCAGCGCAGGCGATGGACTCGCGTCACCCGTCGCACGCTGCTCGTCGGCTCGGCCATGCTCGTCCTGGCCGGCTGCTCGTCGGGTGACGTGGAGAAGAAGCTGCGCTTCGGCTTCCCCACCGGCGTCACCAAGCAGGCCGAGAAGATGCGGGTGCTGTGGACGTGGTCGTCGGTCACCGCGCTCACCGTCGGCGTCATCGTCTGGGGCCTGATCTTCTGGGCCTGCGGCCGCTACCGTCGCAAGGTCGACGAGATCCCCAAGCAGACCAAGTACAACCTGCCGCTCGAGTGGGCGTACACGATCACGCCGTTCCTGATCATCGCCGGGCTGTTCTACTTCACCGTTCGCACCGAGAACTACGTCAACAAGACCACGAAGAACCCGGACGTCACCGTCGAGGTCGACGCGTTCAAGTGGAACTGGCAGTTCGAGTACAAGCAGGACCACGGCAATGCGACGGTGTACCCCGGCGTCAGCCCGGCGCAGGCGCTCTCGACCGTGGGCTCGTCCAGCGAGATCCCGATCCTGGTGCTGCCGCGCGGCGAGACGATCCGGTTCATCGAGCACTCCGAGGACGTCATCCACTCGTTCTGGGTGCCCGAGTTCCTGTTCAAGCGGGACGTCATCCCGTACGGCAGCGACAGCACCGACCGCGACAACCAGTTCGAGATCACGCCGACGTCGAACGGTCACTTCGTCGGCCGCTGCGCCGAGCTGTGCGGCACGTACCACTCGCAGATGAACTTCGAGGTCCGCGTCGTCGACCCGCCGAAGTTCGCGCAGTACCTCGATGCGCTGGCCGCAGTCGGCCCGGCGAGCCCCGCGCGGCAGGCGCAGGCGCTGGGTGCGATCGGCGAGACGCCGTACGCGACGACGACACATCCCTTCAATCCGGACCGCGCCGCCCGGCAAGCGTCGAACTAGGACCCGCCAATGAAGATCGAAGCACGTGTCTTCCTGATGATCGCGGTGTTCTGCTGGGTCATCGCCGGTGTGTACGGGTACTGGTCCAACAAGACCGACGGTCACGTCGAGGTCGCCGGGCTCGCCGCGCTGATCCTGTCCGGCGGCCTGGCGGGCATCAGCGGCTCGTTCTTCTGGTTCGTCTCGCGGCGTATCGATCCCCGCCCCGAGGATCGCCCGGACGCGGAGATGGCCGAAGGCGCTGGCGATCTCGGGTTCTTCAGCCCCGGCAGCTACTGGCCGTTCGGCATCGCGCTCGCAGCCACCCTCGCGGGGGCAGGGCTCGCGTTCATGCAGGTCTGGCTGGTGCTCGTCGCCGTGCTGGGCATCCTGCTCGGCGTCGGCGGGCTGCTCTTCGAGTACTACGTCGGCGGGCGCAAGCCGCTCTCCTGATCCGCACGCGCCGGGCGGAGGCGCGACTACCGTGCTGCTCCGCATTGACCTGGCTACTACCCGGCCACGCTGAGCCGTCCGCCGCCACAGGTCACGGCGGCCGGGAGCCTCTGGTCACGGCGGCCGGGAGCCTCGGGTCGCGGCCGTCCGGAGCCTCGGCGCACGGCACGGCACGGCCCGGGCGGCTGCGGTGCCGCTCACCCGCCTGGCTGGAGCTGCTGACGCCCGCTTCCCCGCTGAAATCTCGAGTCTCGCGCTTGAACTTTGGTTATCTCAGCGGGGGAGCGGTCAGCACTGAACCAGCGCTGAGCCCGGTCGAGCGACTCTGGGTACCGGCACTGCTCACTGACGTGCCGATCAGCGGCTGAGGCGCCCCGCCGGGTCAAGCGGCGCTAGACCGCCCGCGGCTAGTCGGTCAGCTCGGCGTGCCGCTCGGATTCGGCACGTTCGCGCTCTTCGAGGGCTGCGAGCTTCTCGGCGATCTCCGGCTTCTCCTTGACCGGGTAGAAGAACCCGCGCACGTGCGTCAGCTGGCCGGTGCCGAGCTTGTTCATCCGCTTGGGCACCGCGCTGCCGGCATAGGGCAGCACGCCGTGGCCGTGCTCGTCGACGGGCCCGAGCGGCTGGTGCACCTCGATGAACTCCCCGGTCGGCAGCCGCTTGATGATTCCCGTCTCGACGCCGTGCTCGAGCACTTCGCGGTCGTGGCGCTGCAGGCCGAGGCAGATGCGATACGTGACGACATAGGCGAGAGGCGGCAGCACCAACGTCGCGATGCGGCCACCCCAGGTCATCGCGTTCAGCGAGATGTCGAAGGCCTTGGCGATCAGGTCGTTGCCACCCGAGACGAACAGCACGAAGCAGAACGTGAGGGCCATCGCGCCGAGACTGGTACGCACGGGAACGTCGCGTGGACGCTGCAGCAGGTTGTGCCGCGCCCTGTCCCGGGTCAGCTTGGCCTCGAGGAACGGGTACGCGGCGGCCAGACCGATCAGCACGCCGGGCAGCACGACCGTGGGCCAGAACAGCGCCGGAACGGTGTGCCCCCACAGCCGGGTCTCCCAGGACGGGAACAGACGGGTGGACCCGTCCAACATCGCCATGTACCAGTCCGGCTGCGAACCGGACGAGACCTGGGCCGGGTTGTACGGGCCGAACAGCCAGATCGGGTTGATCTGTGCCAGGCCGCCCAGCGCGGCCAGCAGGCCGAAGACGATGAAGAAGAAGCCGGTGGCCTTGGCGGAGAAGGTCGGGTAGAAGCGGATGCCGGTGACCGTCGACTCGGTCTTGCCGGGCCCCGGGAAGTCCGTGTGCTTCTGCCGGATCATGATCGCCAGGTGCAAGCCGATCAGCGCCGCCAGGATGGCCGGGATCAGCAGCACGTGCACGATGTAGAGCCGCCCGACGATCTCGGTGCCGGGGAACTCGCCGCCGAAGACCAGGAACGACGTCCAGGTTCCGACCAACGGGATGGACAGGATGATCGCGTCGGCGATGCGCAGCCCGGTGCCGGACAGCAGGTCGTCGGGCAGGGAGTATCCCGCGAATCCCTCGACCACGCCGAGCACGAGCAGGGTGAGGCCGATCAGCCAGTTGACCTCGCGAGGCTTGCGGAACGCTCCGGTGAAGAAGATCCGGAGCATGTGGATGAGCATCGCCGCGACGAACAGCAGCGCCGCCCAGTGGTGGATCTGGCGGATGATCAGCCCGCCGCGTACGTCGAAGGAGATGTGCAGGGTCGAGGCGTAGGCCCGCGACATCTCGACGCCGCGCAGCGGCACGTAGCTGCCGTTGTAGACCACGTCGCCCATCGAGGCGTCGAAGAAGAACGAGAGATACGTGCCGGTCAGGAGCAGCACGATGAACGAGTAGAGCGCGATCTCACCCATCATGAACGACCAGTGGTCGGGGAAGACCTTGTTCAGCAGGCCGCGCGTCGGCTTGGCGATGCGGAAGCGTTCCTCGATCCAGACCCCGGACTTGCCGGCGATGGTGCGCGGTTTGCCGCTACGCCGCGTCGGGGTTTGTGTCGTGGTCATGAACGCTCCCAGAAGCCCGGACCGATCGGCTCTTGGTAATCCTGCGGCGCCACGAAGTACTGCGCGCCGTCGACCACCTCGACGTCGAGTTTCAGTTTAGGCAAACTGCGCGTCGCGGGCCCGAATACGGGCTTGGCGTCTTCGAGCACCTCGAACTGCGACTGATGGCACGGGCAGAGCAGGCGCGTGGTCTGCGACTCGTACAACGACGCGGGGCAGCCGGCGTGCGTGCAGATCTTCGAGAAGGCGACGAAGTCCTGCCAGTTCCAGTCGGCCTGCCCCTTGCGCGCCTTGACCAGCTTGCCCTGCCCGGGACGCAGCCGGATGAGCAGTGTCGGCGAGCTCGCCGACCTGGGGCCATGGACGCCGCCTCGCACCCCGGGGAAGACCGTGGCGATGCCGCCGGGCTGCAGGTCGTTGGGGCTGACCCGCCGCCCGTCCGAGTACACGATGGGGATGCCGCCCGGGAAGTCCGGGTTCGGCGCGAACAGCGTGTGGTCGAGCGTCTTGCCAGGCTTCTTGAGCAACCCGCCGACCAGGATCACCAGCGGGACGGTAGCCACCGCTCCACCGGCGAGGCCGAGCGAGCGGACGATCAGGGAGCGGCGGGGCAGGCCGGTGTCGTAGACGCCGGAGACGAGGGTGGCGCCGGTCATCACCTGCTCGGGGCCGTCTTCGGGCACGTCGTGCCGGTCTTGGACCAGCTCCTCCTCGGTCATGAGCGACTTCGCCCACAAGATGGCGCCGATGCCGAGCAACGTCAGCATCAGTCCCATCAGGATTCCGAGCAGCGGGGTGTAGAAGCGGAAGTTCTGGCTGTGGCCGGGGGTCTTGTAGCTGTAGGGCACGGCGACGAACACCACGATGAACGCGACGCCGGCGAGGGCGGAAAGCACGAACAGGCTGGCGACCGCACGCTCGGCACGCTTCTCAGCCCGCGAGCCGGGCACCGGGAACTGGTCACGCCGATGCACGACATGGACGCCGTCGGCCTCGGCTCCGGCGATCATCGCCTGCTCGGTGGTCATCTGCCGGAGCTCGGCCTCGTCCAGCAGAGGGTTCGTTCCGGTCACGTCTTGGCTCCGATCCACAAGATCACGACCATCATCGCCCCGATGCCGAGAATCCAGATCACCAGCCCCTCGGAGACCGGGCCGATGCGGTCGAGACCGTTACCGCCGGGATCCTTGGAGGCCTCAAGCTTCTGCACGTAGTTGAGGATCGCCTTCTTCTGCTGCGGCGTGAGCTGGTTGTCGCTGAAGGCCGGCATGTTCTCCGGGCCGGACAGCATCGCCGCGAGGATCTGCTTGTCGGTGGCGTCGCGCAGGCTCGGCGCGCTCTTGCCCGCCGACAACGGCGCGCCCTTGCCGGTCGAGCCGTGGCAGGCGGCGCAGTTGAGCCGGAACAGCTCGCCGCCCTCGGCAAGCTCCTTGTCGTCGACCTTCAGGCTGCCCTGCGGCAACGCGGGCCCGCCGCCGATCGATTCGACGTAGGCACCGAGCTGGTCGATCTGCTGCTCGGTGAACTTGGGCTCCTTGCGCGGCTCGACAGCGGCCTGGCCGGCAGCCGGCATGCGTCCGGTGCTGACCTGGAAGTACACCGAGGCCGATCCGACGCCGATCAGCGCCGGCCCGCGGTCGTGGACGCCCTGCAGGTTCGCGCCGTGGCAGGTGATGCAGGCGGTGTTGAACAGCTGCCGGCCGGCGTCGATGTCGGCCTGGCTCGTCGTCGTGTCGTTGGCCCCGGACGACGTGGCGAACAGCGTGTACGCGCCGCCGACTCCGCCCAGCGCGACCATCAGCACGAGTGCGCCGGACAGCCGGCGCCGCCACGCCGGGCGCTTCTTGCGCGGCCGAGGCTTGGGCTCGGCGAGGCTTTCGACGTCCGCGCCGGTGGCCGACACGGCCGGGTCGAAGCCCAGCGCGTCGACGTCTTCGTCCATGACGTCCTTTCTCGGTCCGTGCTCGCTGGGCTCGTTCATCGGATCAGGTAGATGGTCGCGAACAGGCCGATCCACACGACGTCGACGAAGTGCCAGTAGTACGAGACGACGATGGCAGCCGTCGCCTGCGCCGGGGTGAACCGCCCCAAGGTCGTCCGGATGAGGTAGAAGACGAACGCGACCAGGCCGCCGATGACGTGCAGGCCGTGGAACCCGGTGGTGAGGTAGAACACCGAGCCGTAGCCGGTGTGGGAGATCGTGTTGCCGTCGGCGACCTGCATCCGGTACTCGTTCGCCTGGCCGAGCACGAAGATCAGCCCGAGCACGAACGTGAACGTGAACCAGCGGCGCAGCTTGAAGACGTCGCCCTGCTCGGCGGCGAACACGCCCCATTGGCAGGTGAAGCTCGACGACACCAGGATGATCGTGAACGGCAGCGCGTAGGCCGGGATGCCGTGCCACAGGTCGAGGTTGATCGGATCGTCGCAGACCCCGCTCGCCGTGCGGGGCGTCAGGCACATCGGCCAGTCGTTGGAATGCACCGAACGCATCGTGAAGTACATGGCGAACAGGCCGGCGAAGAACATGAGCTCGCTGGACAGCCAGATGATCGTGCCGACACTGACCAGGTTCGGCCGGGTCAGCGAGTGCACGCGGCTGGCTTCGAAGCGCGGCGGGCTGGCGGTCGACGTCACGATCGCATTATGTCGTGACGGACTGGTCGTCGTTCGCCGGGGTGCGCCTCGTGTCGCGACTGGCCGGTGGCTCGCCGAAACCTCGCCGATACGATGCGCGCATGACCGTGATTCCCGCCAACCACCGCCGCTCCGCTCCTCGCTGCGTTCCTCGCTGCGCTGCGGTACTCGCTGCGATGCTCGCTGCGGAGTCCGGCTCGTGACTACCGCGTCCGCCGATCGGGTCACCGTCGTCGTCTACAGCAACCTGGCCGCAGTCCGGGCCCAGGTGCGCACCGCAGTGGGGCGCCGCCCCGCCCCGGACGTGCCCCGTATCGACTGGATCGAGTGCGACAAGAGCGCCCAGGTCGTCGAACAGATCGACCTCGGCGAGATCGACCTGGTCATCGTCGACGGCGAGGCGCAGCCCACGGGCGGAATGGGGCTGGCGCGCCAGTTCAAGTACGAGATCGACGACTGCCCGCCGATCGTCGTCCTGGTGGCGCGCAAGGACGACGGCTGGCTGGCCAGCTGGTCGCTCGCCGACGGCGTGATCAACCAGCCGCTCGACCCGGTGACCGCGGCCGAGGTCGTGGCCGACCAACTCCGCAAGCGGGTCTCGGGCATCCCGGTCGTGCGCTGAGACATGGCCGAGCACAGCTGGCCCGGTCTCCTCGCGACGCTGATGCATGGCGAGCCGCTGGACTCGACCGCGACCGCGTGGGCGATGGACGAGATCATGGCCGGCGAGGCGACGCAGGCGCAGCTGGCCGCGTTCGTCGTGCTGCTGCGCGCGAAGGGTGAGACGTCCGACGAGCTCGCCGGGTTGGTGCACACCATGCGCGAGCGGGCGACACCGGTGCCCATCGCCGGGCCTGCCGTCGACATCGTCGGCACGGGCGGCGACCTGGCGCACACGGTCAACATCACGACCATGGCGGCGATCGTCGTCGCGGGCAGCGGGCGGACGGTCGTCAAGCACGGCAACCGGAGCGCCTCGTCGCAGTGCGGTGCGGCCGACGTCCTCGAAGAGCTGGGCGTCGTCATCGACCTCGGGCCGGAGGGCGTCGCCGCCACGGCCGGCGAGGTCGGCATCGGGTTCTGCTTCGCGCCGGTATTCCATCGCGGGATGCGGCACGCCGGGCCGCCGCGCCGCGAACTGGGCGTGCCCACCGTGTTCAACGTCCTCGGCCCGCTCACCAACCCGGCCCGCCCGACCGCGTCCGCGGTCGGCTGCGCTGATCGCCGGATGGCCCCGCTGATGGCCGAGGTGTTCGCCCGCCGCGGTGACACCGCCCTGGTCTTTCGCGGCGACGACGGCCTGGACGAGCTGACCACGACCACCACGTCCAGCGCGTGGCTCGCGACCGGCTTGCGAGTGCACGAGACGCGGATCGACCCCACCGTCTTCGGCATAGCCGCCGCCGAGCCGGACGATCTGCGTGGGGGCGATCGCAGTTACAACGCCGGCGTCGTGCACGACGTTCTCGCAGGTGGGGGAGGCCGCGTTCGCGACGCCGTGTTGCTGAACGCCGCCGCGGCGATTGCCGTTCACGATGGCATCAGCGAACCGTCCACTGTGGACGATCTGATTGCGAAAGGCCTTGTAGAGGCGCGTCGTTCGATCGACTCCGGAGCCGCGGCAGATCTGCTGGCGCGGTGGGTCGAGGCGAGCCAGCGGCTTCGTTGAGGCGAGTCTTGACAACAAGACTCGCAGGTTGAAGCCTCTCCGGCAAGCGCTTTCCCAAGTCGGGCTGCGCGCCGAGGAGTGATCATGCGGAACGAACCACGGCAGGTATCACGACGCGCCGCAATCGGCATGCTCGGCGCCGCGACGGCGACGGCGGCTGCCGCTCCGTGGCTGCGACCGAATCCGGCGAGGGCAGCAGACGATTCCGGAGCGCAACTGGTCGAAGACGGCAGCACCGTCACCTTGAGCAACGGGATCCTCAGCTTCACGGTCACCAAGGCGACGGCTCAGATCCGGACGGGGCAACTGATCGGCAGCACGAACGGCAACGAGGCGTTCAACCTGGTCAGCGGTACCGGCGGGCAGGGCTACAGCACATTCGACTACTACGTCGGCACGACCAGGTTCTCCAAGGGCCTGTCCGGCGCGACGTACCGGGTCGTGTCAGAGAGCGACGACCTGGTCGAGATCGCCATGACCGGCAACGACCCGGCGAACCTGCCGTTCTATGTCGAAGTCCACATGGCGCTCGAGCGGGGCCTGCCTGGCCTGTACTGCTACATGATCTTCGGCTACCCATCCGGCATGCCGGACGGCCTGACCGTCCAGCAGTTGCGGTACGCCTTTGCCGCGGGGGACCCGTCGTTCACGTACTTCGTCATCGACGACGCGCGCGGCATCCAGCAGCGGCCGTCCATCGACGCCACGCGGCAGTGGGTCACGTTGCAGGACACGACGTACCTGCTGCCGGACGGCAGCGTCTGGTCGAAGTACCAGAACATCAGCAACCTCGAAGGCGACAACCACGTCTTCATGATCTCCAACGGCAAGCTCGGGATGTCGCTTGTGCAGGCCGGCAAGGAGGCGTTCACCGGCGGGCCGACCCGGCAAGAGCTCACCGCGCACGACTACAACAACGGCGAGATCCTGCTCTGGCACCCGTCCTCGTCGCACTACGGCTCGCCGGATCTGGAGCCGCCGCACGGGTGGGAGAAGATCTACGGCCCGTTCTACCTGCACGTCAACGAAGCTTCCGGCACCGATTCGGTCGCCCAGATGTGGGACGACGCGAAATCGGCGGCCGCGCGCGAGCAGGCGAAATGGCCATACGCCTGGGTATCGGATCCGCGCTACGCGGCCGACGTCCGATCGACCGTGAGCGGCAAGTTGACGATTGCCGACAATGTCTCGGCCGAGGGGGCGTGGATCGTCCTGTCGACCCCGAGCCAGGACCGGATCTACCAGGGAGCGACGCTCTCCGGCCAGGACTGGCAGTACAAACAGCTCGACTACGTCTACTCCGCCCGCGCCGACCGGGCAGGCCTGTTCACCGTGCCGGGGGTACGGCCGGGCACCTACCTGCTGACCGCGTTCGCGGACGGGGTGCTGGGCGAGTACACGCGCGAGGACGTCACGGTCGGGCCGGCCGAGGACGTGGCGGTCGGCGACCTCGTCTGGATACCCGAGTCGCACGGCACGACGCTGTGGCAGATCGGCACGCCTAATCGGTCCTCCAGCGGCTCGCACGTCTACGGCGGGGCCGACGGGTTTCGCAAGTACCTGACGTGGCTCGAGTACCCGTACGAGTTCCCCAACGGCGTCGACTTCAAGGTCGGCGTGGACGACATCGCACGGAAGTGGAACTACTTCCAGCCCGCGTACAAGACCCCGGGCACGCCGTTCCAGCTGCAACTGCGCGGAACCACGCAGGACCATTCCCTTACGACATGGCGCATTCGGTTCGACGCGCACCTGTACGTCAGGGGCACCGGCACCCTCGACATCGCGCTCGCCGGCGACGTGTTCGGCACGCTGCGGATCACGCTCAACGACACCGAGCTGGCGAGTTTCGACCCGTTGCCCGGTCCGCAGGGGGACAACTCGTCCTACCGGCTGGCATGTCGCGGCATGTATCGCCAGCTTCCGCCGGTCACGTTTCCCGCGTCGCTGATCCGGTCCGGCGAGAATGTGCTCACCCTGTCGCCGGTTCGGGCGCCGCTCGCGCCGCTCACCCGGGGCAACACGGTCGACGACTGGATGGAGCCGATGGCCGGCGTCATGTACGACGTGATCCGGATGCAGGTCCGCGAGGGCTAGTCGGCCGACTCGACGCCGATCGAGAACGCGGCGTCGAGGTCGTGCCGCGAGTACGCGCGAAACGCAATGTGCGTGTCGGTGTGCAGCACGCCCTCGACCTTCGACATCCGCCCGGCAATCACGTCGGCTATCTGCTCGAACTCGCGCACGCGCACCACGGCGATCAGGTCGACGTCGCCGGCGACGGAGTACACCTCGCTCACGCCGTCGAGTTCGGTGATCTCTTCCGCTACCTCGGGAATCCGATCGGCCTCGACGGACACCATGACGATCGCCGTGATCATGCGGCACATCGTAGTCAGACGGAGGCGCGCGCGGGCCGGCTCGTCATGCGCAGCCGCCGCCGGTCGGCGAACGGGTCGGCCGCGAGCCATGCCGAGTCGGCGCCGAGGAACGCGCGCAGGCCGCCGGCACCGAACGCAGGCTGCGCCCACGGATGCGACGTGAGCACGAGGCGGGTGCCGGGCGCCTCCAGCCACCGCAGCACGCATTCGGCCTCTTCGGCCAGGACGTGGCGCAGCGGACCGGGCCCCGGCTCGACGACGGCGTCGGCCGTTGCGACCAGGGCGTCGATCACGGGCCACGGCGGCGTGCCGCGCTTGGCCACCGCGGCACCGGCCAGCCGCCCGTGCCGCACGACCGCGATCTCCCAGCCGCCGTCGCCGTCCGGCCGGGCAGCGACGAGCTCGGCGATCGAGGTCAGCGCGACGAGCCGCTGCATGCGCGCGCAGGCCCGCACGACGCCGGCGATCCGGTCGCGGACAACGGCGGCGCGTTCGAAGCGCTCGGCCTCGGACAGCGCGGCGAGCTTGTGGCGCAGCGGATCGACGAGGGGCCTGACGTCACCGGCCCAAGCCGTGCGCACGACGTCCACGAGGCCCTCGTAGTCGGCCGGAGACTCTCCGCCCTCGCACGGCGCGCCGCAGCGGCCGATGCCGGCCAGGGCACACGCCGCGCGCACCACTCGGCGCAGCGAGAGCCGGTCGCTGCACTGCCGCAAGGGCACCGCGTCGTGAATGGCGTCGCGGATCGTCTCGGCCTGGCGCCGCGAGCGCAGCGGGCC